>NZ_KE992745.1:0-94293 GCF_000466465.2 Clostridium sp. KLE 1755 | reverse complement strand
CCGCATCGGGAAAACAGGAAACAATAACGGCAGTCATCAGGGAGCCGGAAACCGTGACGCCGGCGGAACCGAATGTGCTGCTGCTGGACCGCGCCGCCTGGAGGCTGGACGAGGGCGCCTGGCAGCCGGAGGAGGATATCCTGCGCCTGGATAACAGCATCCGTTCCATACTGGGCTATCCGCACCGGCAGGATGCCTATACCCAGCCCTGGAGAATCCGGGAATCGCCTGAGAAGAACCAGGTGAGCCTGCGGGTGGAAATCTGGTCGGAAATGGATACCGGAGAATTGAAGCTGGCTATGGAGAGGCCGGAGAAAGCGGTAATCCGGTGGAACGGAACGTTCTGTGATGCAAAAACGGATGGCTGGTATGTGGATTCCTTTATCCATACTGTGCCTGTTCCCGGACTTGTGAAAGGAAAAAATGAACTGCTTCTTAGTATTCCGTTTGGCAGGAAAACCAACCTGGAAAACATGTATCTTCTTGGGGATTTCGGCGTCAGGCTGCAGGGAACGAGGGCTGTGGTGACAGAAAAAGAAAAGAAGCTTTACTTCGGGGATATCACCAGGCAGGGGCTTGCGTTCTACGGAGGAAATATCACCTATGCCATGCACTTTACCTTGGAGCGGGAACAGGAAACAATCCTGCGGGTGCCGCATTTTGCAGCGCCTGTGCTTGAGGCAAGGGTGGATGGCAGGAGCGTGGGGCTGATAGCCCTTGCACCTCATACGCTGCGGGCAGGGAAGCTTTCCGCGGGCAGACATCTATTGGAAATCTGCGCCTTTGGGAACCGGTTCAATACCTTCGGCACGCTGCATAACTGCAATGAGGAATATAAATGGTACGGGCCGGATTCTTACAGAACCAGGGGAAGCGAATGGAGCGAGGCCTGGTGTGTAAGGCCTGCGGGCATCCTGTCCCGGGTGGAAATCCTGGAAGGAAGGCCTGACTGAAAAGGAGAAGAAAAATGATTGAGTTAAGCGATACACGGATACAAAAATATATGACGCCATACCGTTATCCCAAATCGGTCCTTCACGGTTCCGGTATGGAGGGCGCTTTTGACAGCATGGCGGTTGACATTCCGTTTGTATTCCGGCATCAGGACTGTTTTTACATGCTTTATACCGGCTTTGACGGCAAGGGCTACCAGTCCGCGCTGGCGGTGAGCGATGATTTGCTCCACTGGAAGCATAAGGCCGTGATTCTGAAGCGGCATATGGAAAGCGACCGCTGGGACCGCATCGGCGGGGCTGCTACCTGGATGATTAAGGAAAACGACAGCCTCTGGGAGGTTCCCCGGCTGAAGAAGGTGGACGGCAAATACTGGATGGTCTACCACTCCTACCCCGGCACCGGCTACGAGAGCGGTCCGGCGGAAATCGGCCTTGCCTGGACACAGGATGAGGAGCTGCTGGACTGGCATTTCCCGGACAAACCGGTTTTCTCCTGGAGAGATGGGGAGGCATGGGAGGCAGGGGGACTTTATAAGGCCTGTATTATTCAAAATGACGGACTCTGGTACATGTTTTATAATGCCAAGGATAAGAAGGAACGATGGACGGAACAGACGGGCATGGCTTGGTCCCCGGATCTGGAGCATTGGACCCGCTGCCGGGAAAATCCGGTGCTCCGGGTAAATCCGGATTCCTGGGATGAAAGATTTGTATCCGACCCCTGCATTGTAAAGGACGGCGATGTCTGGGTAAACTTCTATTTCGGCTATGGCAGGATGTACGAAGACGGCCATACCCATGCCCAGGAGGGACTGGCGCTTTCCAGGGATCTGTTTACATGGGAAAAAGTAAAGGAACCTATCCTTACCTATGGAAAGCCGGGCGCAATCGACAGCGGTCACGCCCATAAAGCCTCCGTGCTGTTTTATAACGGCATACTTTATCATTTTTACTGTGGGACACGGCCTGCACAGGAGGGTGACGCCGCGCAGGCTTATGGGGAATACAGAACGATATGCCTGGCGAGCCAGGAAAAGGTGTGGTAATTTACAGCAGGCGTCTGATGCCTGAGACCGAAAAGCGGGGAATCCGGCTGTGGATCCTGGGAATGTTTCCGGGGGAAATTGCAGCCTATAAGGAAACGAATAGAGCGGGAACCGGAGCAATCCGCACATATGCTCTGGTTTCTGCCATATGCGCTAAAGGGCGCAGATAGGAGCAGCAATGAAAAAAGCAGACAGAATTTATTACGGAGGGGATTACAACCCCGACCAGTGGGATGATAAAACGATTGAAGAGGATATGCGGCTTTTCAAAAAGGCGGGGATCAACCTCCTGACCCTCCCTGTTTTTTCCTGGGCCAGGCTGGAGCCTGACGAAGGCGTTTATTGCTTTGAATGGCTGGACAGGATTATCGATAAGATATGGGAGAACGGCATTTACGTATGCCTGGCCACGCCCACAACCGCGCAGCCGGCCTGGCTGTCCACCAGATACCCGGAGGTGCTGCCGGTAGATATTGCGGGCAGGAAGCGTACCCACGGCATGCGTGTTTTCTTCTGTGTCAATAGCCTGAAATACCGGGAACGCGCGGCGGCGATCGCGGAGGAGATGGCAAAAAGGTACGCGCATCATCCTGCGCTTGCCATGTGGCATGTGTCCAATGAATACGGAACCTACTGCTATTGCCCCACCTGCCAGGCCAAATTCCGGCTCTGGCTGCGCAGGCGTTACGGCACGCTGGAGGAGCTGAACCGCAGATGGCATACTTCTTTCTGGGGCAGGGTTCTTACCAGCTTTGAGGAAGTGACGCTGCCTACGGAGTTAAATGATGATTATCGTTTCAATCCTGCTATCCAGCTGGATTATATGCGCTTTGTCACCGACTCCACCGCAGAGTGTTTTATGAATGAGTACCAGGTGCTGAAAAAATACAATCCCGAAATCCCCATTCAGACCAACATGTCCGGCTATATCAAAAAACTGGATCAGTTTACATTGACCAAAAATCTGGACATCGTGGGCTGGGATAATTACCCGTGGCCTGACGATCCGCCGTATTTTGTGGCAATGAAGCATGATATCATGCGGGGGCTGAAGGGCGGACGTTCCTTTATCCTGACGGAGCAGTCACCGAACCAGCAGAACTGGCAGCCCTATAACCTGCTCAAACGCCCCGGCGAGGTGCGTAGACTGTCCTACCAGGCCATGGCTCATGGCGCGGATACCTGCCTGTTTTTCCAGATGCGCCAGTCCATTGCCGGACAGGAAAAATTCCATGGGGCCGTTATCAGCCACTCCGGCCGGGAGGATACCCGGGTGTTCCGGGAATGCACACAGCTTGGGAAAGAGCTTCAGAGCCTGGGAGACAGCTTCCTGGAGGGGCGCACGCCTGCGAAGGCGGGAATCCTGTTTGACTGGAATAACTGGTGGGCGTTGGAGCTGGCAAGCGGCCCCAGCAAGGATATGGATTATCTGAAGACAGTTTCTCTGTATTATGAAACCCTGTACCGTCAGAATATCCCGGTGGATATTCTTCCTTACGACGCAGAGGTGTCCGGCTATGATTTGATAGTGGCGCCCATGCTCTATATGACAAAGGAAGGAGTGGCGGAGCGCCTTAAGGATTTCGTGCGGGACGGCGGCACACTGGTAACCACCGTAATGTCCGGCCTGGCAGATGAAAACGACCGTTGTATTTTCGGCGCTTATCCGGGAAAGCTGAAGGACCTGCTTGGAATCTGGGTGGAGGAAACCGACGCTCTGCGTCCCTATGAGAAAAACCGCATGAAGCTTTCCGATAAGCTGGCACTTGCGAAGGCGGAGTATGACTGCGGCTTCCTGTGCGATATCATTCATACCGAGGGCGGCGCGCAGGTGCTGGCGGCATATGGGGAGGATTTTTATGCGGGATGCCCCTGTGTCACTGAGAATTCTTATGGAAAAGGAAAAGCCTATTATATCGGCACGCAGCCTGAGCAGGCATTTTTGGATGATTTTATGGAAATGGTATGCGGCGGCTGCGGCCTGAAGCCCATCTGCCAGACATCGGAGGACGTGGAGGTGACGCTGCGCGTTTCCGAAAAAGCGGAGGTGATGTTTATCATCAACCATGGAAAAACAGAGGGCTATATAGATTTCGGTACGGATACGCTGACCGGGCTTTTGGATCAGACGAAGCTTACAGGACGGATGATTATCGCACCCGGGGATGTAATTGTGGCAAGGAGAGGATAAGCGTTTGGCAGTGCATTTCAAACGATCAATGTGGTATCGCAGGCTTGCCGGCGGTATACAGGAGGTGAAAAATGGAAAAAAAGATATTATTCCCACAGGCGGGAGGCTTCCTTCATGGAGGCGATTATAATCCGGAGCAATGGCTGGATCGGCCGGATATCCTTAAAGAAGATGTCCGTATGATGAAAAAAGCAGGGGTAAACTGCGTCACGCTGGGCGTTTTTTCCTGGTCCGTTTATGAACCTGCAGAAGGGGAGTTTCATTTCGGATGGCTGGAAAAAATCATGGATCATCTGTACGAAAACGGCATCTTTACCATTCTGGCCACACCCTCCGGCGCCCGTCCAGCCTGGCTGGACGAGGCGTATCCTGAGGCCATGCGCGTCAGCCGGCAGGGGATGCGCAATCACCACGGCGTACGGCATAACCATTGCATGAGCTCACCGGAGTACCGTAAAAAGACGGCGGATATGGATCGCAGGCTGGCGGAACGCTTTGGTTCCCATCCCGGCCTGTTGATGTACCACATCTCCAACGAGCTGGGAGGCGAGTGCTTCTGTCCGTTGTGCACCGCCCGTTTCCAGTCCTACCTTTCGGAGAAATTTGACCATGATATAGAAAAGCTCAACCAGGCCTGGTGGACCACCTTCTGGAGCCACCGCTACAGCAGCTTTTCCCAGGTTGAGCCGCCCTTTGCCAACGGAGAAGGCAGCATTATGGGGCTGAATCTGGAATGGAAACGCTTTACCACCTGGAATATGACCGATTTTTTGAAGGAAGAAATCAGGGCGCTTCGGGAAATTACCCCGTCCGTGCCGGTGACCACCAATTTTATGATGCTCTATAATGGTCTGGATTACCGTAAAATGGCCAGGGAGCTGGATGTGATTTCCTGGGACAGCTATCCCCGGTTCCATAATGATGAAGAGACTTTATTCGAAACCATGGCGGAAAATGCCTTCCATCACACCGTCATGCGTTCCATGAAAAAGGAAAAGCCCTTTATGCTCATGGAAAGCGCTCCCGGCCTGGTGAACTGGCATCCCTTCAACAAGGTGAAGCGTCCCGGCGTCCATAAGCTGTTCTGCCTGCAGACGGCGGCCTGCGGGTCCGATACCGTGCAGTATTTCCAATGGAGAAAGGGAAGAGGTTCCTTTGAACAGTATCATGGTGCCATCGTGGATCATCTGGGCACTGATGACACCCGGATTTTCCGGGAAACAGCCCAGGTGGGAGAGCTTCTGAAAAAAATAGCGCCTGCTGCCGGAACCTGTGTGAGGGCCAGGGCGGCCCTGCTTTTTGACTGGGATAACCGCTGGGCGATCCAGGATGTGAAGGCCCTGGCGGAAACTACAAAATGCTATGAAAAAACCTGTATTTCCATTTGGAAGGAATTCCTGAAAATGGGAGTGGAAATGGACGTGGTTCCATCGGACGATGATTTTTCCGGTTATGATGTCATTGTGGCTCCCATGCTTTACCTGCTGCAGCCTGGGACCGCTTCCTGTCTGAAACAGTTTGTTGAAAGAGGCGGCCAGCTGCTGGCAACCTATTTTACCGGATATGTGGATGATAATGCGCTTTGCTTCATGGGCGGCTTTCCGGGAAACGGTTTATCGGAGCTGTTTGGCATCATCAGTGAAGAGATCGACACCCTGTATCCCTCCGACCGAAACCACATCCGTTTCGGGAACGGCTGGGAAGACTGGGAGGTTAGGGATTACGCCGAGATACTCCGGTTAACAGGTGCCGAGATTCTGGGGCGGTATACCGATGATTTTTACCAGGGCGGCGCAGCGCTTACCCGGAAACGGTACGGAAAGGGAAACGCCTATTATTCGGCAGCCAGATGCTGCCCTGGGCAGATGCGCCCTCTGTTTGAACAAATGCTGACACAGGCAGTCATCCCTGTAAAGCAGCTTCCGGAGGGAGTGGAATACCATGTGAGAACCGGAGATGAGGGTGCGTACGAGTTCTATCTGAATTATGGCACCGCTCCGGCCTGCGTACAGGAGGTATACGGACAGGATATGCTGACCGGATCGGAGGTTTCCGGAACGCTTACGCTGGAAGGCTATGGCGCGGCGGTGGTACGCAAGTAAGGTTTGATATTTAAGAAAATATCCGCTATACTGAGTATTAGATTTGTGCATTTTATGAATACTCATAGCTGTGTGGGTAAACTGCAAATACAAAGTTTTGACTGCAGGTTATTATCACGGCAGCATTCCCGGCAGGCGGAAAGGATGGAAGCGGATGGCAAGGACGGTAAGCATCGGACATCAGAATTTTTCAACATTACGTGAAAATGATTACTTTTATATTGATAAAACCGGATTTATCCGGGAATGGTGGGAAAATGGAGACAGTGTTACTCTGATAGCCAGGCCAAGGCGTTTCGGGAAGACTCTGACCATGAGCATGGTGGAGCAGTTTTTTTCTGTGGAATATGCAGACAGAAGTGAACTGTTCGAAGGCCTGTCTGTGTGGCAGGACGAAAAATACCGCAGCCTTCAGGGAACCTTTCCCGTTATCAGCCTCTCTTTTGCGAATGTGAAAGAAACCCGGTTTGAATCAGCGGTACAGAGAATCTGCCAGCTGCTGACCGATCTTTACAGCCGTAATTCATTTCTTCTGGAAGGAGAACTTCTGACCGGGGAAGAAAAGGTATTTTTCCGCAGTGTGAAAATGGATATGCCTCAGGTAGTGGCAACGCTGGCTGTCCATAAAATGTCGGAGTTCCTGTACCGCTATTATGGAAAAAAGGTTATTATTCTTTTGGATGAATATGATACGCCGATGCAGGAAGCCTTTGTCAATGGATATTGGGAAGAGCTGGTTTCCTTTGAACGAAATTTCTTTAATTCCGCGTTCAAGACGAATCCATGGCTTGACAGAGCATTGATGACGGGGATAACCAGAGTCAGTAAGGAATCCATTTTTTCAGATTTGAATAATCTTGTGGTGATAACAACAACCTCGGAGCTTTATGCTGAGTATTTTGGTTTTACGCAAAAAGAAGTTGATGATGCATTAAATGAATATCAGTGGCCTGAGCAAAAGGATGTAGTGAAAGAATGGTACGATGGCTTCACTTTTGGAAACAAAAAGGATATATACAATCCATGGTCGATCATCAATTTCCTGAAGTCCGGTAAAGTTGGGACATATTGGGCAAATACGAGCGCCAACAGCCTGGTTGGAAAGCTGATCAGGGAAGGAAGCAGAGATATCAAGCTTTCTTTTGAACAGCTTTTACAGGGAAAAACAATACGGACAAGTATAGATGAGCAGATCGTATTTAACCAGTTAAACCAGGATGAGAATGCCATCTGGAGCCTGCTTCTTGCCAGCGGGTATCTTAAAGTGGTGAGCTACAAGGCGGCAAATCCTGAAAAGGACGACTGGCAGCAGGAGTATGAGCTGGCCCTTACGAACCTGGAAGTAAGGCTTATGTTTTACAATATGGTACGCAGCTGGTTTGCAGGCTCAGGTTCCGATTATAATGAATTCGTAAAAGCATTGCTGCAGGATGATTTGGATGCCATGAATGAATATATGAACCGGGTGGCGCTTTCCACCTTCAGCTATTTTGATACGGGAAATAAGCCTGGCGGTCACACGCAGCCGGAACGTTTTTATCATGGCTTTGTGCTTGGGCTTATGGTGGATTTGGCTGATCGTTATACGGTATCCTCCAACCGGGAAAGTGGCTTTGGAAGATATGATATTATGCTGGAGCCAAAAAAGACGGGAGAGGATGCCATAATCCTGGAGTTTAAGGTGCGAAATCCCAGAAAGGAAGAAAGCCTGGAGGACACCGTTCAGTCGGCCCTTGTTCAGATAGAGGATAAAAATTATGCCAGGCTGCTGCTGGAAAAGGGAATTCCTGCAGAGCATATCCGAAAGTATGGCTTTGCTTTTGAAGGAAAAACCGTTTTGATTGGATAATGTGGCAATGAAGTGAGTGCTGCTGTATTAGCAAAGATGTGATTGCTATGACAGCGGCACTTTTTCTATGCAAAACGGCGTTAATTTTATGCAGCGGATATGCTTTGGCATTTTCAAATACGCTCCGGCATTCACTCCCTATCACTTTTACCATAAATCATCCGGCATATTATTCCAGATCTGAAAATTTTACTGCGAAATCATAATAAAATGCTATACTTATAAAAAAGCACATTTGCTAAAATGTATAATATAAGAAAATACAAGCGGAAAAGATTGTGCAATCAGTGCAGGACAGATACATATCCGGGACAGAGAGAAAACGAGGAGGGGGATTCACATGAAGGTTTTAATGGTGGATGACGAAGAACTGACAAGAGAAGGGCTGCGCATGAGCATACCCTGGGAGAGTCTGGGGATTTCACAGATATTCATGGCAGAGGACGGAGAGGAAGGACTTCGTATGGCGCTGGAACTGAAGCCGGATATCATCCTGGCCGATGTGCGCATGCCGAGAATGGATGGGATTACCATGGCATTTGAAATCAGGAAAACATTAAGACAATGCCGTTTTATTTTCATCAGCGGTTATTGTGATAAGGAATACCTGAAGTCAGCTATCCAGCTTTCTGCGGTCAACTATATTGAAAAACCCATTGAGCCGTCAGAGGTCGTCGATGCGCTGAAAAAATCCATTCTCCAGCTGGAGGAGGAAAAACGCAGGCAGGCGATGGAAGAAGAGTACCGCACCCATTTCAGCGGCGTGCTGGAGGAAATACCGGAGGAGGATCTGGTGCCCGTTTCCTGGCAGTCCTCCATGCATATGGCGGATAAAATAGAACATTATATCCAGGATAATTTCCAGGATATCAACCTGTCACTGACACAGCTGGCGGACTATTTTGACCTGACAAAGCAGTATATGTGCTGGCTGTTTAAAAAGGAAAAAAACGAGACGATCAACCAGTGCATCATCCGTACAAGGCTTAAATGGGCCAAAGAATATATGCGCAGGAATCCCTTTGTGAAGATCAAGAATGTGGCGGCAAAGGCAGGCTTTGCGGACAGCAGCTATTTCATAAAAATATATAAAAAGTATGAACAGATGACGCCGGCCGATTACCTGCGGGAATGCAATGAAAACAGTCAGGAACGGGAATAAGGGCGGAGCTATCTATGAAAATAAGAGAAAAATACAATGCATGCAAGCAGCGTTTTAAGAACCTCAGCCTGAAAAAAAAGCTTCTGTTGTTTTATACGGCCCTTTTCCTTCTTCCGCTTCTTTTAATCAGCATTATCATATATGTGGAAGTATCACAGAGCATGACGGAGAAAATACAATTCTCCGCCACACAGGGCTATGAACAGGCCAAATCCTATCTGGAATATAAAATCCTGGAGATGATACAGCGGACGGACGTGGTGGTGACAAACAACAGCCTGCGGAAACAGATAGAAGACAGTGAGCTTTTATCCGATCTTCACAGACAGCTTGCACAGAAGGAATCAATCCGAAGCTACCTGCAGAGTGTGGAAAGCAGCACACAAAGCATAAGGATTAAAATTTATATTTCCGACAAACTGCAGATGCTATTTGACGGTGACTATATCTTTCCGCTGTCAGAAGCGGACGAGGCGCTCTGGTATCAGAAAAAAGGAATGCAGAAGGTATATTTTGCGCCGGGAATCTACCTGGAAAAAGAAAAACAGGACAAATATGTTGCCCTGGTACGCGATATCCCAAAGGAAAATAATTACAGAGAGCGCAGCTGTGTGCTGCGTATGGATATCGGAATAGAGGAACTGGGAAACATTCTGCAAAATGCCACGCCCACAGAGCAGGCGGTTACTTATCTTGTGAACCGGGAGAATATTGTAGTGGCGGTATCGGATCGGCAAAAGCTGGAGGCCCTGGGGCTATCCGGCAGTCTTCCTCCGGATTTTTGTTACAACAGATATGTAGACGAAAGCGAACTGGCGCAAATGAAGCTGAATCAGGAAAATGTTTATTGTATACGCAATAAAATACGCAATACAGACTGGGAAATGATAACGGTCATACCAAAGACAGACATGCTCAGTGGAATTGTGCGCCTTCAGACCATTGTGGCCGGACTCATGATTCTGTTCTGGCTTCTGACCATCGCGGGAGGAACCATGATTATTTCATGGATCGTGAAACGTATTTCTCTGCTGAATGACAGCTTCAATCAGGTAAAAGCCGGAGATACGAAAGTTTATCTGCCGAATGATACGAAGGATGAAATAGGTGTTCTGTATGATAACTATAATGAAATGATGGCTCATACCAATCAGCTTATGGATGAAAAATACCATATGGGCATTCATTTAAAGAGCGCCGAGCTGAAGGCCCTGCAATCCCAGATCAATCCCCATTTCCTGTACAATACTCTGGAGATGGTAAATTGGCTGGCGTATGGAGGACGCGCGGAGGACATTCATACGGCTGTAATTTCATTGTCAAAATATTACCGGCTGATTTTAAACAAGGGCAGGGATACGCTGACGCTTTCAGAGGAGCTTGCTCATGTAGGTTATTATATTAAGATTCAGGATATCCGTTTTCCGGGTAAAATCACTTATAAGAAAGAGGTGGAGGAAGGTATTTTAGCCAGTATCGTGCCTAAAATCATACTGCAGCCGCTGGTTGAAAATGCCATACAGCATGGAATATGGGAAAAGAAAGATAAAAAAGGTGTTATATGTATCCGGGGTTACGAAGAAAACGGCACGGTTTATGTTCAGGTGTCGGATGACGGCGTAGGCATGGATGCACAGACGCTTTCCCATGTGATGGATGGTACGATTGCAAGCTCCGGGAGCAGTTATGGGGTAAAAAATGTTCATGCCCGGCTGCAGCTTATGTTTGGAGAGGTTTACGGGCTTTCCTTTGAAAGCCAAAAAGGGGAAGGGACCTGCGTTACGGTTCGTTTTCCTAAATAACAGCGCAGAGGTAATCCGCTGTAAACAGAGAATCCCGTGAGAGGGTTTTGATGTACGCTCCGGCAGATTGCGCAGAAAAATAAATTATCTTCATATTTTCCTGTTTGATATGAATACATTCGGATTTGTTTTAAGAGGAACTGTTGATACAATAAGTACATGAAACAGATACCGGTATTCAAAAAAAGACAAAAGTAAACAAATAGGAGGTATGGAGTGAAAGCGACGACGATAAAAAAGCAGAGTTTTATGCAAAAGCTCATCCGGTATAAAACTCTGCTTTTCATGTTATTGCCTTCTGCAGCGCTGGTGATAATTTTTTCTTACCTGCCAATCGGCGGACTGGTAATGGCTTTTAAACGGTTCAATTATGCAGATGGAATTTTCGGAAGTCCCTGGGTGGGGTTAGATAATTTCCGCTTCTTCTTTGAATCAGGAAAAGCGTTCACCGTTACCAGAAATACAGCGCTTTACAATTTGGCATTCATTCTGATTAATACGGTTCTGGAAATAGCCTTTGCCATTATCTTAAGCGAAATGGCCGGGAAATGGCTGAAAAAAATAACACAGTCAATAATTTTCCTTCCCTACTTTATCTCCTGGGTTATTGTGGGTTCCATTGCCTACAGCCTTCTGTCATACGAGACAGGGACGCTAAACGGCATACTCAGGGCAATGGGTGTGGATCCGATAAACTTTTACGGGGAAGCAGGCTGGTGGCCATTGATTATTGTGGCATTTTCTGCCTGGAAGGGAGTTGGCTATGGCGTAGTGGTATACCTGGCCTCAATTCTCGGCGTGGACGGTTCCCTGCATGAGGCGGCGGCAATTGATGGAGCAAATATTTTCCAGCGAATCCGTTACATAACCATTCCCAGCATTACACCAACGGTCATTACCCTGACATTACTTGCCCTGGGCAAGATTTTCCGGGGAAACCTGGATCTGTTTTATCAGCTGGTGGGACAGAATGGTACATTGTTTGACAAGACAGACGTTATTGATACCTATGTTTTCCGAATGACCATAGCTGCCACAGATGTGGGGCAGACAGTGGCCATCGGTTTCTACCAGTCGGTACTGTGTTTTATTACAATTATTATCGCCAACTGGATAGTAAAGAAAAAGGATGAAAATTATTCATTATTCTAGGAGGAAACAATTATGAGCAAAACTGTGAAGCCCTCCGTAAGGAGACATATCTCCAGGGATGTTTTTACCTTCAAGGTAGTGGGCTATCCCTTGATATTCCTGTTTGCCCTGGTATGTCTGATACCGTTTCTGATTGTAATTGGCTCCTCACTGACCTCGGAGAACTATATTATACGAAACGGCTATAGTATTATTCCAAAGGAACTGTCACTGGAAAGCTACAAAACGATTTTCCAAAGCCCCATGGCAATACTCAGGGCCTATGGCGTTACCATATTTGTCACCCTGGTTGGTACGGCACTGAGCGTATTTCTGAATACAATGGCAGGTTACGTACTGCAGAGAAAAGATTTTGAATGGAGAAACCGTCTTTCCTTTTTTTACTTTTTCACAACATTGTTCAGCGGCGGGCTTATGCCATGGTACATTTTATGTGTTAAATATCTGGGGCTGAAGGACAGCATCTGGGCCATGATCCTGCCGGGGATTGTCTCGGTATGGAATATCCTGCTGGTGAAAGGCTTTATGGCAGGCATTCCTTTTGAAATGACAGAAGCCGCAAAAATTGACGGCGCGGGAGACTTTTCTATTTTTATGAAGCTGATATGGCCCTTGTCAAAACCGGTGGTTGCCACCATTGGGCTGTTTACGGCGCTGACCTATTGGAATGACTGGTATAATTCAATGCTGTTTATCAATAATGATCATCTCTACAGTCTTCAGTACCAGCTGTATAAGCTGATTAATGATGCAAAGGAACTGCGGAAAATTGCGGCTGAGTCAGGCATGGTGGTAGATACGGTACCCATTGAATCTATGAAAATGGCATTGACCGTCGTGGTAACCGGGCCGATTATCCTGCTTTATCCTTTTGTACAGAGATATTTTATCAAGGGACTTACACTGGGCGCAGTGAAGGGATAAAAAAATAAATAAAGTGGAGGATTTGAAATGAAAAAAGCAAAAAAATTCCTGGCCCTGCTTTTGGCAGGTGCGTGTGTATTGACATCGCTGGCAGGCTGCGGAACACAGAAAACGGAAGGACAGGTTGCTGCCACCGAGGGCGGGACACAGCAGGAAGGAGCCGCAGAGGGCGCAATGACCTACAACGGACAGGATGTATCTGAGCCTGTGGAGCTGGTAATGTATTATATCGGTGACAAAACGGAAGATGAGGGACTGGTGCTTGAAGAAATTAACAAAATTCTGAAAGAGAAGATTAATGCAACTCTTGTTTTAAAAAATATGTCTCTCAGTGATTATTCCACCAAATATGCGCTGACTATTGCAGGGGGAGAGAGCATTGACCTGATTTATACCTCTACATGGGCATTCTATCAGTCAGAGGCAAATAAGGGGGCGTTTGCGGAAGTAACGGATCAGGTGCTCAATGATTACATGCCTTTGCATCTGGAAAATCAGGCTGAGGCTTCCTGGGGACAGGCCAAAATAGGAGGCAAGGTATATTTTGTGCCCTGTAATATGGCGAATGTAAGTGCGGATGCCATCCTGATCCGTGGGGATCTGAGAGAAAAATACGGCATGGATCGGTTGGAAAACCTGAGTGATCTGGAAGAGTATTATACAGCGGTAGCTAATGATCCGGATTCCGGTGTATCATTTGCTTATGATGCATCGCAGAACAATGACAGAAATAAAGCTATTTTCCTTCAGGCTAAAAATGACTGGGTAAGGCTGGAAGGTGCCCTTGTAAACTATATTTCCTATAAATATTCAGAAGATTTTACAGCAGATGATCTGTTATGGATGTATGGGACACAGGAGTATCTTGATTTTGCAAAACAGATGAAAGAATGGGCGGACAAAGGATTCTGGTCCAAGAGCGCAATTGCAAACGCAACGGATGTCAAGGAAGCCTTTATTAACGGAACAAGTGCATCTTTCTCACAGAACCTTGGAACCGTGGGTGCAACGGCATCCGAGGTGGAGCAGAACCATCCGGAATGGAAGCCTGAGGTATGTGATCTGACGCCTGATGCACATCGGTTCCTGGCAGCTTATACGGGTGATGGCGTGGCTGTCCTGGCAAATTCAAGAAATCAGGCCCGTGCTTTTATGGCGCTGGATCTGCTGAAGTTTGATAAAGATTTGTATTATCTGGTGCGTCACGGAATCGAAGGAAAGCATTATGAGGTGGCTTCTGAGGGATTTTGGAAACCCGGCGCAGAAATGAGCAGTAATCCTTATGGCAACGGCTTTTCCTGGGGCTTTAAAAATTCTATGTATGATATGACAAGGGAAGATACCTTTAAGGATCAGTACGAAATCGGTGAAATATGGAAGGAGAAAGCGTTGGAAGGCCCTACCGCAGCATTTTCCTTTGATGACAGCAATGTAAAGAATGAGCTTGCAAATCTTCAGAGCGTTTATACCCAGTATGTGCCGCTGCTGGATTTGGGATTGGTAGATGATGTTGAGAAGACATTGGATGAGTTCAATAAACAGGCGGAAGCCGCCGGACTTCAGAAGATAATGGACGAAGCAAAAACACAGGTGGCAGCGTATCTGGAAAATTTAAAATAAGCAGTCTGAAAAAACAGGCATGTGGGATGTTGGCCGGCGGGAGACTACGCCGGTTTACATCCCTATATTGCTTATCTATGAGGCTGCTTACCGGGGAAAAGGATTATAAAAAAGAAGGAGAATATATATCATGACCTACACAAAGCCCTGGGAACAGGGAGCACTGAAGGTAACGGAAAACGGCAGATATTTCAGCTGCGGGGATACCCCCTTTTTCTGGATGGGAGATACCGCCTGGCTGCTGTTTCACCGGCTGACGGAGGAAGAAACCCGGAATTATCTTAGAAACCGAAAAGAGCTTGGGTACAATATAATCCTTGCGGATTTCCTTCACAGCCCGGAACAGAAAAATTGCGCCGGGGATGCAGCGCTGGTAAACGGTGATTTCAACAGGATTAACAGGGACGGCGGTTTTTGGAAGCATGTGGATTCAGTCATACGAATAGCGGAGGAACTGGGACTTTATATGGGGATCCTGCCTGTCTGGGGAAGCAACATCGTCGCCGGGGGCAGCCTGAATGAAGAGAATCTGGATACCTATATGGATTTTATCCTGGACAGGTATCACGATGCGTCCAATATCGTATGGATTGTGGGCGGCGATGTGAGAGGGGATGTGAATCCCGGCCTGTTTGAAAGAATGGGACAGAGAATGAAGCAGGATAATCCCGGACGCCTGGTAGGATACCATCCCTTTGGCAGGACCAGCTCCTCCCTTTGGTTTCATGAAGCAAAATGGCTGGATTTCAACCTGTTCCAGTCGGGGCACCGCCGGTATGATCAGACGGAGCTTGGCGCATGGGATGACAATGCTGCAGCGGAGGGCTGCTTCGGGGAGGACTGCTGGCGGTATGTGGAACGTGACTATGGGAAAAAACCGGCAAAGCCGGTACTGGACGGAGAACCCTCCTATGAATGGGTGGTGCAGGGGCTGCATGATAAAAAACAGCCCTACTGGAAGGCTGCGGATGTGCGCCGGTACGCTTACTGGAACGTGTTCGCCGGCGCAGCGGGCCATACCTACGGCCATAATTCCATCATGCAGTTTTATGATAATCTGTCGGAGGAAGGGGCTTTCGGCGCCAGGTATCTGTGGTCGGATGCCGTACATCATCCCGGCGGCGCGCAGATGATACATCTGAAGCGGCTGATGCAGTCCGTGGACTTTACCCACGGCAGGCCGGCAGAGGATTATCTGTTGGAAGAACAGGGGGGAAAATACGATTATATCAGCGTATTTGCCGGAGAAGATTTTCTTTTTGCCTATACCTATACCGGCAGGACAATAAGTCTGTCCCTGGAACATTACCAGGGGAAAAAGCTGGGTGCCTACTGGCTGGATCCCGTAACCGGGCTGCAGACCTTTATCTGCGATGTGACAGGAAGAATGCAGATGGAATTCCGGCCGCCCGAAAGAGAGGACGGCACGGACGCCGTACTGGTTATCAGGACATAAAAAGGGAGGGGCAGTCTGCTCCTCCACAGTTCCCCAACGCCTTACTCAGCAGCTGAGAGCCTTTTTTATCTCCATATACTTTTCCTTCCCTATGGGAATCTGGATCCCGTTCAGAAGGGTTGCCTGGTAACGGCAGATTTCACGGACATAATTTCTGTTCACCAGATAGCTTCGGTGAATCAGCAGAAAGGGAGGGCGGTACAGCCTGTGCAGCGTTATGCGGACCGGAAATGCGGATTCCGCCGTGAAGATGTGGCAGATTTTGTTGTCCGATTTAATATAGAGGATTTCTGCAGGAAAGATATAATGTATTTTCCCGTTCAAATCCCTGAGGGACATTTTGGTTTCGGGTTCAGCGGACAGAGGCTGCGCCGGTACGTTTACAATGCTTTTTCCGGCATCTGCCAGACCGCCGTTATTCCTTGCCTGGGGCCTGCTGTGGGACATGTTAGCATGAACCAGAAGAAGCCTTTCCCCGGCCTGCCTCCAGACAAAGGTAAACACTATTTTCGAGGCGGACAGCAACCGGCCGTCCATGTAAGCCGTAATGGAAAAACAGCCGCAGATTACCCACAGACAGCGTTCATGGGAAACAACGGCGTATTCTTCCTGGGATATTGCCTCGCTAACTTCCGGCTCCGGGCTGATCGGGTCCGGGCTGAGCGGCCCCGGGCTTACAGGCCCTGGGCCATTCTGTATAAGTAAGGGATCATAATCCCCAATCTGGACAAAGCTTCCGTCCAGCTGCTTCATAAAGGAATCAGACTGTCTGCTTACCAGCAGACGTATCATATCCTGTGTTTTATCTATGATATCCTGCTCTTTAAATCTCTGGTACCTCATACAATAATTCCTTCCTTATTTCCATATAACGGTCAATGTTATTATAATGCGCTATTCCATATTATGTAAATGCGAAATTTGATTTTTATGCTTATCCGTTCAATGAAAATCCGATTTCGAATAATAATTTCCAATTGCGCTTAAACAACCGTTATCCGGCAAAGATTTCCCGTTCATTCACTTATTATGCACTTTCGAATAAGATAGGGTAAATGGTTATGAACAGGAGGGGAAGAGCTTGGTACAGTTATGTAAATACTGGGGTTTCATCCTGGCTTCCTACGCTGCGTTTATCATATATGGCTTTAAGGCATGCAGATATTCCCGGGAAATTCTTGGCATGCCTGTTTTTACCAGGGGCCGCGGTATCATGGTTCCCGCGGCCGCGTTGGCGGTGCTTTGGATGGTGGTATTTTCCGGCATTCCCATGATTGTTGTTTATATATTCCTGTACAGTCTGCTTTTGCTTTATTTTCTGCTGGCTTTTCAGAACAGCCTTTCGGTTGCGCTGTTTGCCAGCAGTATTTATCTGTTCCATACGGCAGATTTATATATGCTGCTGTTCGGGGTTTTTTCAATGATCTGCAGGATACGGTCCATGGAAAGCTTCCGTGGCAGCTATTTGTATCCTGCGCTGATATTGCTGGTAGCCCTGGCGTCCACCATATCCCTGGAGGTTTTCCGAAGGACCATTTCCCAGGATGCCATACAGAAATTAATCAGCAACAGGAACCAGCTCTATTTTACTACCACATCCCAGCTGCTTATTGATGCATATCTGTTTATTTTAAGCATTGCTTTCGATGGAAACCCGTACACCGGGCTGATGCTTCTTTTTTTCGTGGTCACTTCGGTCCTTTTATTCGGCGCATTTTATACTTCCTTCATCCATGCGGTTAAAATGAGCATTCTGGAGGTGTATGAGACAAAGTCCAGAGAACTGGAACAGCTGCTGGAACAGACCAATCGGGACATTGGCGAGCTGAAAAGCGAAGCCTATACGGATGTGCTGACCAATACGTCAAGCCGCAGGTACGGATTGCTGGCGCTCCAGAGGGCGCTGAAGGAAAAGAAAAAGCTTTGTGTATGCATGATCGATCTGGATGGGCTGAAATATGTAAATGATACTTTGGGGCATCAGGAAGGAGACCGCTATCTCACGGCGGTAGCAAGAGTGCTGCTGGAACTGTTTGAAAGAAAAAATGTGAGCAGGCTGGGAGGAGATGAATTTCTTGTCCTGCTTCCGGACAGAAACGAAGAGGAAGCTGAATTGTTGATGCAGGAGGTTAATAAAAGGCTGGCTCAGTTTTTCCTGTGGCCGGATAAAAAAATCTGTCCCATTGTCAGCTACGGTATTGCCGATGCGCAGAAGCTGCCATTCTGTTCCGTTTCCGACCTTCTCCATGCGGCGGATGAAAAGATGTATGAAATGAAAAAACACCGAAAAAAGGCTGATTAAGGAATGGGGAAAGGACGGGAAAATTCATGGCGGAGCGCAGAGAGGTGTGTTATACTTTTCCATAATAAGAACAGAAGCTGCGAAGAAACAAAACAGCTGCAATAAAGAAAGGAAATACACCTATGAATGAAAAACCCATGAAAACCGCCGTGGTAGGCTGCGGAGCGATCAGCGATATCTATCTCACCAATATGATAAACCGCTTTGATATTCTGGAGGTTGCGGCCTGCTGTGCGAGAAATCCGGAGCATGCCGCCCGGAAAGCGCAGCAGTACGGAATAAAGGCCTCCACCTATGAGGAAATCCTGGCGGACGAGTCCATTGAACTGATTGTTAATCTTACCCCGGCCCCGGCGCACTATGAAATTATCAAAAAGGCTCTTGAGGCAGGAAAACATGTATACACGGAAAAGAGCATGACCGTCAGCCTGGAGGAGGCCGCGGAGCTGGTCAGGCTTTCGGAGGAAAAAGGCCTGTACCTTGGTTCTGCGCCGGATACCTTTCTTGGTTCGTCCTTCCAGACCGCCAGGAAGGCGATTGATGACGGCCTAATCGGGGAAATCACCTCCTGCACCGTGGCGGCTAACCGGGATCTGAATTTCCTGTGCAGCATCAGTTCCTTCCTTCTCATGCCTGGCGGCGGAATCTGTTACGATTACGGCGTATATTACCTGACCGCGCTGGTGAGCATACTGGGAAGCGTCAGGCGGGCCTGCGGCATTGTCCGCAATCCCTATCCGCTGCGTACAAACTGCAATCCGTCCAGTCCTGATTTCGGGAAAGAAATGATTCATAAAAATGAAAGCCAGGTATCCGCAGTGCTGGATTTTGCGGACGGCTTTACCGGCACCTTCCAGTTGAACGGGGACAGCATTATTTTTGACCAGGCGGGAATTACCATCTACGGAACCAGGGGAATTCTCAGGCTTCCCGATCCGAACCAGTTCGGCGGCGAGGTTTTATATCTCCCGGCCTCCTTTGATTTTGCAAATCCTCCCAAACCGCAGAGCCTTCCTGACATATTCGGCTTTTCGGATAATTCCAGAGGAATCGGCCCTGCAGAAATGGCCCATGCCATCCGGGCAGGAAGGCCCTGCCGCGCGGGGAAGGAAATGGCTTATCATGTGCTTGAAATCATTACGGCAATCATGAAGAGCAGCGAAACAGGCTCCTTCTGTGAAATTCATTCCTCCTGTGAACGCCCAAGGCCGTTAAAACCGGAAGCCTTAAACGGCGTCTTCAGCCTGGATTAAACCTTGTCCCAAAAGACATATAGCCGGTAAGCCTCCCGGCAGCTTCGGGCTAAGTTCTGCCCGGAATCGAAATTATGCAAACCGAATCTGAAGTTTTGTCGATATACTTTTTGCCGCATAATTACTATAATAAATGTATGGACTGTCCCGCCCGGCTCAGGCTGCCGGGACGGATATGGAAAAAGGAGGAGAGGTATTATGCAGACAAGGGAAGAATTACTGCAGCACAAAGAGATTGATGAGGGGATGCTGAAGGCCGCGTATGACAAAGCGGCGGAGCTGATCAAAACGGCCACAGCCGAGTTCACGGAAAAATTTCCGCCGTCCGCCAGCGTAAATCATTTTTACCAGCCGGGAAGCAATTATGAGTGGACGCCGGGCTTCTGGACCGGCGAGGTGTGGCTGGCTTATGAAAAGACAGGCGATGAAGCTTTGAAGAAAACCGCAGAGATTGAGGTGCAGGATTTTTACAGGAGAATAAAGGAAAAGGACGGCGTAAACCATCACGATATGGGCTTTTTATACTGTCCCTCCTGTGTGGCTGCTTACAAGCTTACCGGAAATGAGACTGGAAAGGAAGCGGCGATCATGGCTGCCGACAATCTTATGACCCGCTTTCACGAAAAAGGCCAGTTCTTCCAGGCATGGGGGACGCTGGGAGACGAGAACAATTACCGTCTGATCATTGACTGCCTGCTGAACATGCCGCTTCTGTTCTGGGCCGGAGAGGTGACCGGAAACGGAGAATATGCAAAAAAAGCGGAAGCACATATCAAGACTGCAATGAAGAATATCATCAGAGAGGATCATTCCACATATCATACCTTTTTCTTTGATGTGAATACGGGTGAACCGAAAAAGGGAGTTACCCATCAGGGCTACCGCGACGGCTCCGCCTGGGCCAGAGGACAGGCCTGGGGCATCTACGGTTCCGCGCTTGCCTACAAATTCCTGCGGGATGATGAATATGCCGATATTTTCTGCAAGGTAACAGATTATTTCCTGGAGCATCTGCCCAAGGACATGGTCCCTTATTGGGATTTTGACTTCTGCGACGGCAGCGAGGAGCCCAGGGATTCCTCTGCGGCGGCGATTGCGGCCTGCGGCATGCTGGAAATGAGCAAATACCTGCCGGAAGAAAAGGCGGCTTACTATACGGGAATGGCCAGACGGCTTCTATATGCGCTGGTAATGGACTGTGCGGTTACCGATCCTGCACAGTCCAACGGGCTGCTGTTTCACGGAACCTATGCAAAAAGCTCTCCCTACAACACCTGCCCCAACAACGGCGTGGATGAATGTGTGATCTGGGGCGACTATTTTTACATGGAAGCGCTTACCAGGCTTTCCCGCGACTGGGAACCTTACTGGTATTGATTGCGTACTGCGGGGACAGAAAGGACAACGGGCTGAAGGCGGCGCGCTTTCGGCCTCCCGAATCGGACGGCAGCCATTAGCTGCCTGCCCGCGCAAACGGGCGGATAGGAGCGGAAAAAATGATATTGGATCAATATTTTGACAGACCGGATTCCTGCTATTTTGTGCCGGATCCGGGAAAACTGGCGGCTTACTGCCGGGAAAACTGGGAAGAGGATGTAAACCATATCCTGCGCATTGCGGACGAGGTATGTGAAAACACCTTCCTCTTTGACTTAAGCTGGGATATGGAGCGGACCTATGAGCCTGTGACCTTTCCGGAGGATATCGACTGGAGCTTCACACCTTCGGGAGATCCGGAATTTGTCTGGCAGTTTAACCGCCACAGATATTTCATCTGTCTGGGACAGGCCTGGAGGCTGACCGGGGATGAAAAATACGTAAAGGGCTTTCTGCGGCTGATAAATGACTGGATGGACCGGGTGCCCCTGAATGAAAAGACCGGAACCGGACCCTGGCGCATGCTGGAAACCGGGCTGCGGGGAGAGACGTGGACGAAGGCCATCCGCTATTTTAAGGACAGCAGCCTGATAACGGAGGATTTTCTGGAACGTTTTGCAGCCTGCCTGCGCCTCCATGCACAAAGGCTTGTGGAAAAGGGCGGGGATGCCAGACTGCAGAGCAACTGGTGTGTCCTGGAGAACAGCGGCCTGTTTGAAATTGCCATGGGGCTGCCTCAAACGGAGGAAACCGGACGCTGGGCGGCTCTGGCGCTTAAGCGTATCCGGGAGTCAGTTAAGGTGCAGGTTTATGAAGACGGCAGCCAGTGGGAGCAGTCGCCCATGTACCACAACGAAGTATATCACTGCCTTTGCTGCGTGATTTACCTGGCAAAAGCCAACGGCATACGGCTGGATCCGGCCATGGAGGATGCGGTGCACCGCATGGCGCTGGCCAATGTCATATGGAAAAAGCCGGATGGCTGCCAGTTTACCCAGGGAGATTCCGACGATACGGATTTGAGGGACAAGATCACCATGGGCGCATGGCTTTTCAAGGACCCGGTTTTGAAATATTCAGGCTTCCCGCGGCTGGATTATGAAAGCGCATGGGATTTCGGGTACGGAGCCGTCGCCGGCTATGACACCCTTGCCTGCCTGCCGCCTGATTTTACTTCGGCGGCCCTTAAGGACAGCGGGAATTATTATCTTCGTGAAAGCTGGGAAAAGGATGCCAATCTGCTTCATTTTACCTGCGGGGCCATGAGTACGGGCCACTGCCATGGGGACAAGCTGCATGTGGATCTGGTGATAAACGGCGAGGATGTCCTGGTGGACGGCGGCAGATCTACCTATATGAATGTGCCCATCCGTTTCACCCTGAAGGACAATCCGGGGCACAATACAACAACGGTGGATGGAAAATCCTTCACGACTTTTGCGGATTCCTGGGAGACGGAGAAGCTGTCTCTTCCTGTGAACAGAAGCTTTCGTTTCGGAAAAACAGCTGATTTTGTGCAGGGCGGCCACCTGGGCTACATATCGGAGGGAATTTTCGTAAACCGCCGCGTTATCTGGATAAAACCGGACATATACCTGATTAACGATCAGTTTTACGCAGCGGGAGAGCATGAATACAGGCAGTTTTTCCATTTTGCGCCGGAAGGAAGGCTTCAGACAGACGGCAGCATGGCGGCCTTCCGTGGGAAAAAGAACGCAGCATATTTCCGTTTCCTTACGGAAGGGACTGTGTTGGAACAGGGGACGGGCATTACCTCCCGGCACTATAACCAATGGGAAGAAAACAGCTGCCTGACGGCCAGACTGAAAAAAGAAGGCTTTGCCAGCATGATTACGGTCATAAACGGCGGAGACGCCCTGACGGAACCTGCCAGGGCAGAGCTTCTGGAGGTCCGCAGCCATACCCGCCAGGTGAAGCTTGCGGATGATGAAGCGCAGGCGGTAAAAATTACGGCGGGAGACAGAAGTTATGTGGTGATTCTGTGTCATAATGAGGTTTTCCATGGTTCGGATGCCGTCATTGCAGATAACTGCTTTGGCGCCGGAAATGTGTGTGTGTTCGATGTAACCGGCGTAAAAGAGGGAGAACGGGTTTACGGAGGAGAAGTACTTCATGTCTGAAAATGAGACATGGGGCATGGAAGATAAAAAAGGGGCTTGCATAAGCCTCTTTTTTATGGGCGGGAATAAAAAACGACTTACATGGCCGGATGTCCGCAGCAGTTCAGCCCCGTCCGGGCTGTTATCCGGCCTGGACAACGGTATGGAAAATAATTACATTTTTACTGTTTTCAGTAAGAGTTTTGTGATAAAATCAATTATATATCATCAGAATGCCATTGCGGTAAAAAAATCCAAGGCGTGTGGAAGGAAGTAAGCGAAATGAAAAAGAACGGAAAAGCTTACCGGCAGCTTTATTTATCATATGCATTCATCTTTTTAATTCCGATTACTATGGGGATCCTGTTCTATTTTTATGCATATCGTGTAGCAAAGGATCAGGCGGATGCCTCTAACCGAAGCCTTATCCAGACAGTAAAGAATACCTGTGACAGGGAGCTGGGCTATTATGAAAATGCGTTGATCCAGCTGGCCCTGAATAAAAATGTGCAGCAGCTGTCCGCCGTGCGCGGGGAGTTCCGTTCTGATAATTCCTACCAGCTCTACCAGCTGCAGAACGAGCTTTCGGATCTGCAGGTCTCAATCAATAAAAACGGAAGCTTCTGCAAGGATATCATGGTTTACTTTAAGAACAGCGATAAGGTGGTTTCTTCCTTCGGCAATATGGATTTTTCCATGTACTGTGAGCTGTACTGTTTTGATGAGGGAGAGACTGCGGCCCGGGACAGGCTGAAAACCCACCTGTCCGAGTACCATTTCCGTGATTCCATCCGGATGGACAGTAAATGGACAGGGGGAAGGCCTGCCCTGCTTCTGACTATGACGAACCTGAAGGGAGACTTTGGGGAATCCTCCGCCATGATAGGAATGTGGCTGGATATGGAAGCTCTCAACAGCAGCATTGAGCTGGCGGCCTGGGAGTCCGGGCTGGACTGGATGATCATCAACCGGGAAGGCCAGATTATGAACAGGCCGGAGGAATACAGCGATATTGCGATCAGCTATGATAATCTGGAACAGGGTGGGGACCAGAAAACGGAATGGAAGGGCGAGACTTATATCATAAGAACTGTTTTTTCCGATGTATTTGACTGGAAATATGTCCTTCTGATGCCGGAGAAGCTGATCAGCGGTTCGGCGAGCAAAATGAAAAATATTTTTGTCGTGGGTATTTTTGTCTGCCTGCTTACCGGCTTCTGGGCGGCATCCCGTATGATGAAAATCAATTATAACCCTCTGAAGGTGCTTCTTGAGGTATTCAGGAAGCATGATGAGGAGGAAGGCGCATATGTTGATAATGAATATCTGTATCTGAAGGAAAAAGCGATGCTGCTTCTGGAGGAACGCTCAGATTTCAAACAGCTGGTGAGCAGGAGCCAGGAGGTGGTGAAGCAGTATTACCTGACGGATCTGCTGATCAATGCCTATGATGAAAGCGGGGACACGCCGGACCGCGAGCTTATCTGCAGGCAATTCAGGGAGGGAAGGAACCTGGTCCTGCTGTTCCTGGTAAAGGATGCGCCGAACCGGGGAGACAGCCAGGAGGAATACATACAGAAAAACAGCCTGCGTAAATTTATCATAGGCAATGTTTTCGGGGAAGGGCTGTCGGAAAGCTTCCGGCTGGAAAAGGTGGAGCTGGGAGATATGGTAGCCATGATTTTAAGCCTGGGGAAAGAAGATACGGCCTATGAGGAGCGCCTGGCGGAAATTGTAGATGCCATGCAGAAGTTTATTTATGACAATTTTAATTTCCGCGTGGCCGTCCTGGCGGGAGAACCCCACAATGGGCTGGAAGGGGTGCATCTGTCCTGGCTGGAGGCAAAGGAAGCGGAGGAATTCGTGTCCGTGCTGGATCCAGACTTCATCAGCTACCGGGAAATCCGCAATAGCTCCCATAAAAAGTACGATTATCCCACCGAGCAGGAGGAACGCATCATCTCGGCGGTGAAAAACCACAACAGCCAGCTTGCCGTATCCTATATAAATAAAATACTGGATGTGAATTTCCTGGAAATCAAAGCATCCCCTGAAATGTTCAAATACCTTTTATATGATTTAATCGGTACTCTGATGAAGGCCGCCCAGGAGGTAGGAGAGCCTTCCGATAAGGAGCTTGGCCTGAATGAAATATCCATCAAGCTTCCGCTGGATAAAATCAAGGACAAATTTTCCGCAGCAGTGGAAGAATTATGCCGTACCCCTGAAATACAGGGCAGCGGATACAGCCAGAACCAGCAGCTGTGCCAGAAAATACAGGAATATATCCAGGAAAATTTCAGCAATCCCGACCTGAATATATCCCAGACAGGGCTGTATTTCCATATGACGCCCGCCTATTTGTCTTCAATTTACAAAAAATGCACAGGGGACAGCCTTTTGAAGTTTATCAATCAGACCCGTATTGATGAAGCGGAGAGGCTTCTGGCGGAAGGAATCAGCGTTGTGGAGGCGGCGGAGCGGGTTGGTTTCCGCGACAGCTCCACTTTTATCAGGACTTTCAAGAAATTTACAGGCGCCACGCCCGGACAGCTGAAAAGCGGCAGGTAGTTTTTTCTGAAAAAGCAGATAGATTTGATAAATCATCAATAAAGGTTGATAAGATCATTCGATTTTGTCAACCTTTTTTATGTTTTGTCTATATAAAATGTATAGAGACATATGTAAAATGAACAAAAAGACATGCAAGATGCATAAATAGCATAAAGGCCATGTTCTTTCGAAAATTAAGATAGCAAATATCTTAAAAACATTATGAAGGAGGAAGTTTTATGAGAAGAAATCTGAAAAAGCCGGTAGCATTACTGACAGCGGCACTGACGGCGGCATCCCTGCTGGCAGGCTGCGGCAGCTCCGCAGGGGAGAGCACCGATGCAGGAGCACAGGTGAAAGAAACCTCTAATGCAAATGAAGCTGCGGAAACAACAGCAGGAGGTTCGGATGCAGAAGAGGCGGCTGCGCCTGCAGAGGTTACATATCCCCTTGCTGAGGGAGGAACCCTTACCTACTGGCTTCAGCTCAATCCTAACGTATCCGCTAACTTTACTAATTTAGGAGAAACAGAACTGGGCAAGGCATGGCAGGAGCAGACCGGTGTTACGGTAGAATTCCAGCATCCAGCGTCCGGACAGGAAAAAGAACAGTTCAACCTGATTGTTGCAGACGGAAGCCTTCCTGATATTATGGAATGGCAGTGGGTGAAGCAGTATCCTGGCGGACCGGAAAAGGCAATCAAGGACGGCGTAATTATTCCTTTGAACGATATCTTTGACCAGTACTGCCCGAACATTAAAAAGTATCTGGCAGAAAATCCTGAGGTTGACAAGATGATCAAGACGGATGACGGAAATTACTTTGCATTCCCTTTCATCCGCGGCGAGGATAAGCTCTGCTATACTGTAGGCGGCTTTATCCGTCAGGATTGGCTGGATGAGCTTGGCCTGGAGGTTCCCACCACCGTTGACGAGTGGCATGAAGTCCTGACCGCATTCAAAGAGAAAAAAGGTGCGGAAGCTCCTCTTTGCTTTGACTGGACAAACTTCAAGGATTCCAACCCCATTGCATTTGCATTTAAGGTTGGTACCGCAAACGGCACACAGTTCATTCTGGACGATGAAGGCAAGGTTGCCTTTGCTCCCGCTCAGGAGGGCTACAAGGAATATCTGATGACACTGAACCAGTGGTATGAAGAAGGCCTGATCGACAGGGATATCGCAACCCTGAACGGTGATCAGGTAACTGCGAAGATGACAAGTGACAAGGCCGGCGCATCCGTAGGCTGGGCAGCAAGCCGTATGCAGCTGTTCATGACCAGCGCACAGCAGACCAATCCTGAATACACCCTGGTTGCAACCCCCACCCCTACCACGGAAAAGGGAGCAACACCGGAATATGGCTATGTGGAAAATCAGTTCCCTGATGTTGCCGCTGCAATTACCTCCAGCTGCAAGAACGTGGAACTGGCTGCAAAATTCCTGGATTACGGTTATTCCGAAGCAGGCCATAACCTGTTCAACTTCGGTATCGAAGGCGTTTCCTATGAAATGAAGGACGGCAAGGCAGAATATACGGACGTTGTTACCAACAACCCGGACGGCTGGCCGCTTGCACAGTCCCTGGCAAAATACATCCGCGCCAACTACAACGGACCTTTCATTCAGGATCTGAATTACCTTGAGCAGTACCTGCAGCTTCCTACCGTAAAGGAATGCCCCAGCGTATGGGCTGTTCCGGATGCAAGAAAGCACACCGTTCCCAACATCACTCCCACACAGGATGAATCCAAGGAGCTGGCTACCATTACCAACGAACTGGGAACCTATGTTGCTGAAATGTCCTTAAAGTTCATCTTCGGTACGGAAAGCTTCGACAACTGGGATAACTACATTGAAACATTGAACGGCATGAAGCTCGACAGAGCGCTTGAAATCGAAAATGCGGCTCTGGAACGCTACAATGCAAGATAATCTGAAGCAAGAAAACGCCGGTTGATTCCGGAACATATACGGCCGGGGGCGGTTGTGCAAACAGTCCCCGGCTGTTTTCAAATCACCAGAAAGGATTGAAAAAAATGAAGGGGAATTCGTTGGGTTATAGAATCAAAAAAGACTTTCAGCGAAACTGGTCGTTGTATCTGCTGGTTTTACCTGTAATTATTTTCTATGCAATTTTTATGTACAAGCCTATGTACGGCGCAATTATTGCTTTTAAGGACTATACGCCGGCCAAGGGCGTGTTCGGAAGCGAATGGGTGGGAATGGAAAACTTTACCAGGTTTTTCAGCAGCCCTTATTTCGGAAGGCTTCTGAGAAATACCCTGCTTTTGAGTATTTACAGTATTATTTTCGGTTTCCCTGCGCCTATTATCCTGGCGCTTCTGCTGAATGAGGTGAAAGGGAAAAAGTTCAAAAAGGTCTCCCAGACGATTACCTACCTTCCCCACTTTATATCACTGGTAGTTGCCTGCGGTATGATCAAGGATTTCTGTCTGACCACGGGACTTTTTAATGATATCATCGCATTGTTCGGCGGAACGAGGGTTCCCCTGTTGCAGGATCCGGCCTATTTCCGTACCATTTACACGGTGTCCAGCATATGGCAGGAGGTGGGCTGGGGCTCCATCATCTATCTTTCCGCATTGTCGGGCGTGGACAGCCAGCTGTATGAAGCCGCCTCCATCGACGGAGCGGGCAAATGGAAGCAGCTGCTGCACGTAACCCTTCCCGGCATCGCGCCGACCATCATCATCATGTTAATTCTGAGAATGGGCTCCCTGATGAGCATGGGCTATGAAAAGACGATCCTGCTGTACAATCCGTCTACCTATGAAACCGCAGATATCATTTCCTCCTATGTATACCGGGCAGGTCTGATTGAACAGGACTGGAGCTATTCTACGGCAATCGGTCTGTTTAACTCTGTGATTAACTGTATTCTGTTGTTTGTGACAAACCAGATTTCCAAACGGACAACAGAGAGCAGCCTGTGGTAAGGAGGGAATAAAATGAAGATTAAAATGTCTCGCGGAGAGAAAATATTTCAGGTAGTAAATTATTTTGTCCTGTCGATTATCGTTCTGGTCTGCCTTTACCCTATGTGGCATGTGGCCATGGCCTCCTTCAGCAACAGTACACAGCTGATGGCCCATTCCGGTTTTTTGTTGAAACCGATGGGATTTAATATGCAGGCTTACTTAAAAGTGTTCCAGAATCCAATGATTCTGAAAGGCTATGCCAATACATTGTTTATCCTTATTGTAGGTGTTATACTTGACTTGATCATGACAGCGCTTGCCGCCTATTTCTTTTCCAGAAAGGGCGTGATGTTTAAAAAGCCTCTTATGCTGCTGATTCTGTTTACCATGTTCTTTTCAGGCGGTATGATTCCTTTTTACCTTACCCTGAAGGATATGCATATGATCAACAGCAGATGGGGACTGATTGTTCCTTTTATGATCAGCACTTACAATATGATCATTCTGAGAACAAGCTTTGAATCCATCCCTGACAGTCTGACGGAGGCGGCCAAAATTGACGGCGCAGGCCATATGACCATTCTGTTCCGCATTATTCTGCCGCTGTCCAAGGCGATTATGGCAGTTATGGTGCTTTATTACGGCGTATCCATATGGAACGGATGGTTCTGGGCATCCACGATTTTAAGGGACAGGGAGCTGTATCCTCTGCAGGTAATCCTGAGGGAAATATTGATATCAAATGATATACAGGCGATGAACGGAGGCGCTGGCGGAGACGCCGAAGCGATTGCGCAGAGTATTAAATATGCTACGATTATGGTGGCTACCGTGCCGATTCTTTTTGTTTATCCGTTCCTGCAGAAGTACTTTACTTCCGGTGTTATGATCGGGGCAGTGAAAGAATAACGGTGTGCTGTGAGGAGGCAGGAACTCCCGCAGAATGCCGAAAAAACAGGGAGGAATACTGGGATGATACGGACAGAAGCATCCGGAATCACACTGAATTTGAATCAGGATACGCTGCATGTGGAAATTAAGGCAGGCGTATCGGAATGGAAATGGGCGGAGAACTTCCGCCCTGTCATTGTGACGCAGGAGGAGGTCATTGATTTTTCGCGCTGGCAGGAGATTGTACATGAAACGTTTGAAAGCGGCGTGGGAAAGGGAATCCGTTCCTCTTACCGGAAGCTGGACGGGGCGGAGGATTCTTATGCTTTCGAGACTTCCGTCTGGGTGGAGGAGATGGAAGAGGACTGTCCCGGAAGTTCGGCGAAGCTGTTTGGCCGGGTACATTTTGAATGGATACCCATTTGTGAAAAAGGGCTTTCCGTCAAAGAGGTGAGATGGCCGGGATGCATGGAATTTGACAGCCCGTCCCAGGCCTGGCAGACGCTTGTAAATGAAGGGCAGGGGCTTCTGATCCCCAACACCTGGGAAAATGAGGCAGGCGCTCTTTCCTTTAACGGAAGATTTCTTACGGCTGGGGGCTATATGCCCTGGTACGGCCAGGTGAAGGATCGGGCAGGTTATATCGCGATTGCCGCCACACCCTGGAATGCGGGCGCGTGGCTGGAGCATCCGGCGGGCGGCCCGTATACCCATATCGGGACATGGTGGGAGCCGAGCCTTGGGAAAATGGATTACAGGCGCTGCATGGAATACATATTTGCCCAGGACTGCGATTATAATGACCTGTGCAAGATTTACAGAAGCTATGTGAAGGATACCGGGCTGTTTGTTTCCCTTGCGGAAAAGGCCGCCAGAGTCCCTTCCGTAAAAGATCTGGTAGGCTGCAGCATCATGCACTGCGGCATCAAGACCAACGTCAATCCGGAATCGGATTTCTTTGATAAAGAGGATCCGGAGAAAAACAACCATGTCACCCTGTTTTCCGTCAGGGAAAAACAGATGGAAAGCCTGAAGGGCATGGGTGTGGAAAAGCTGTTTCTGCATCTGGACGGCTGGGCGCAGCCCGGCTACGACAACCAGCATCCTGACTACAGGAATGCCTGTGCGGAGGCCGGAGGCTGGGAGGGCATGAAGAGCCTGGTGGATACGGTTCACCGCTGCGGATTTTTATTCGGAATCCATGATCAGTACAGAGACTATTATTTTGACGCTAAGACTTATGACGAAGAATATGCCACCAGGCTGCCGGACGGGACCATACCGGCGCATAAGCGGTGGGCCGGCGGGCCGCAGACTTATCTGTGCGGCACCCAGGCGCCTTATTATGTAAAACGTAATTTCCAGGATCTGTTCCGTCATGGAATTAAGCTGGACGGAACCTATCTGGATGTATTCACCTGCAATGAAGGGGATGAATGCGACAATCCCAGGCACCGGATGACCAGGCGGGAATGCTATGAATACAGGAAAAAATGCTTCGACTGGCTGCTGGCCCGCGGGATTCTTACCAGCTCGGAAGAGGTTTCCGACTGGAGCATGCAGAGCCTGATATTCTGCCATTATGCGCCTTATGCGTTCATGCTGAAGGCTCCGGGAACACCCAGGGAAGGGATTCCCGTGCCGCTCTTTAACCTGGTATATCACGACTGCGTGCTGGAGCCATGGATGATGGATAAGCCCGATGGCAGCGAGGATATGATGGGCTATGCGCTTCTGAACGCGGGCATGCCTTATCTGATCCGGGACGGCGCTTATGAAAATACGGACGGATCCTTTACGGACAGCTCAGGCATGGGGATTGAAGAGATGATTGCCCGCTGTAAGGTGGTGCAGGAACTTCATGAAAAGCTGGCTTTCTGTGAGATGACCAGACATGAGCTGCTGGATGATACAGGAAAGAAGCAGCGCACCGTATTTTCAGACGGAACGTGTGTGAGCGTGGATCTGGAGACCGGGGAATATGAAATTTCAACGGCGCAATGAGACAGTGAAGCCGCCTTCGCTCTGATGGAGCGGTTTACGCATTTATTTTAAATTATGAAAACAATGGCCGCAGACCTTGCCCTGGCAGAATTGATATGCCAGACAGGTAGGCGGCTGTTTTGTATGGTATTGACGCAAAGAAAACACCCAGCAAAGAAAATATCCCGTTTGGTGTTTATTTATGATATAATGTCGGCGTAGACGACATTATATCTGCGCATACTGGTTTCTGCGCCTGCCGCAGAAAACCAGGCGCTGAATTCCGCCGGAGGCTCATATCCGCGGAGCGGATATGATATAATGTCGGCGTAGACGGCATTATATCTGTGCATAAAAGTAAGGAAACACTAAAAATGGATATACAAAATCTGAAGGACCCCCATATTGCCGTAATTTCAGACATACACGGCAACTATGTGGCGCTGGAACGATGCCTGGACCATGCAGCTTCCAATCAGGCGAATGCGTATCTTTTTCTGGGAGATTATGTGAGTGAGCTTGCCTATCCGGAAAGGACCATGCGGCTTCTGTATGAGACAGCGCAGAAATATCCCTGTATGTTCATCCGGGGTAATAAGGAGGACTACTGGTTCCAATTTAGAGACAGGGGGGAGACAGGCTGGGAGTATGGGAACTCCACCAGCGGCGCTTTACTGTATGCATACAGGTCGCTCACTTCCCGTGATTTTGACTTCTTTTCCCAAATGCCGGCTTCCCGGAAGCTGCTGCTGGAGGGATTCCCCGGAATTACGGCCTGCCACGGTTCCCCTTTCCGGGTAAATGAAAAAATGCTGCCGGAGGATGAGAATACCCTGCAGATAATGGAACGGACGCAGACACCGCTCATCCTGTTCGGGCATACACATGTGCGGACACGGATTGCAGGGAAGGACAGGCTTGCCATCAATCCCGGCTCTGCGGGAATTTCATATCGAAGCGGCGGGAAGGCGCAGTATCTGCTGCTTCACGGAAGGAACGGCGGCTGGGAGGAGGAGCCGGTCAGCCTTCCCTATGATACGGACAGGGTTATCCGGGAGCTTCATGAATCCGGCCTGTATCGTCACGCGCCCTATTGGTGTGTGGTTACGGAGAACATTCTGCGGGGCGGGGAGCTGTCCCATGGAACCGTGCTGGCAAGGGTGATGGAGCTTTGCACACAGGATACCGGCAGCTGCAGCTGGCCGGATATCCCGGAAAAATATTGGGAAAAAGTAATAGCGGAACTGAAATTGGGAAATGAAGGAAAAAGGAGGCAAAAGGATGGAAGAAGTAAAGGTGGTAAAGATTTTTACGTCCCAGGACAATCTGCAGGCGGAAATGATTCTGGATACCCTGAAGCAGAACGGGATACCGGCCTACAAGAAGGATGCCGATGAAAGTGGATTTATGAATATTTACGGAGGCAATTCCATGTGCGGGGAAGAGATCTATGTGGCGGAGACGGATGCGGAAAGGGTAACGCAGATATTACAGGAAATGGGATTGGAGTGATTGCAGGATGGAGCTTATGGAACTGCTGGAAGGAAGACGTACCTACAGGCGTTTTTACCAGAAAGAAATCAGTGAAGAAATTATAGGGGAGATTCTCCGTGCGGCAAGGCTTTCTTCAAGCGCCGCCAATAAACAGCCTTTAAGCTATGTGGTAATCAGAAGTGCGGATAAGGTAAATCAGGTTTTTGACTGCACCAGATGGGCGGGCTACCTTAAACCGGAGGACGGACAGCCCGGGGAGGATGAGAAGCCGGTGCTGTTCATCGCTGTGGTGGAGAACCTGAATATCAATCCTGACTGTGATACGGACGCAGGGCTGGCCATAGCAAATATGACTCTTGCCGCCTGGAACCGGGGCGTGGGAAGCTGTATTATCGGCGCCTGCAATAAGCCGCGGCTGTCAGAAATGTTCGGCCTGACTGAGGAGCAGAAGCTGCATACGGTAGTGGCCTTCGGTTACCCCTCCCATAAGAGCCGCATTGAAGAGATAAAGGACGGGGATATCAGGTATTATCTGGATGAAAACCGGGACTATGTCGTGCCCAAACGGCAGCTGGAGGACGTTGTAACCTATATGTAGCCAAATGCGTCAGGCGCGCGTCCGGGTATCGTCAGGAGAAAGCTTACAGGCAAAAGGCTTACAGACAAAAAGTGTATAGACAAAAAGCAGGCAGCTGTAATGGCTTAGGGCGGAGAAGGTGAAAAATGGAGATTTATTATGTTATCTGCAGGGCGCTCTCCTGGGGGCTGCTCATTGGATTTTTCCTGGGCGGATTTAAGCTCATGGCAGGCAGAAAAGAATATACGGAAAAGCAGGTCAGGGCATCAAAGCTTCTGCTGGCTAAAATTACAGGAGTGGTAAAATACCTGACGATCCTCACCCTTATCCTTGGGCTGCTGTGGTGTGTTTATTTTCTGATCCTGGGCTGCGCAGTACCGGAGCAGGCGGAGTATGCCACGAATATGTCGCAGCTAATCGTGTCTGTACTTACAGTCATTTCTATAATATTTGCTTTCCTGGAATTTGTGCGGCGCACAGATGACAGGTGAGTGTGAGGTATGGCAGCTGATACAAATGCTAAATACCGGCGGGCGGCGAATTTGCGTTGCCTGCCGGTATTTTTATATTTGGAAGGGCAGGTTGTGTACCTGCCGGATTTCCTGTTACTTGGGAACGGATCCGCTGCTGAAAGACATTGACATCCACTTTTAAGAAAAGTTTAAGTATTTTATTTTTCTTAGTACTTGACAATGCATAGTAGTATGCATAATATAGTAATCAAAGGAGGATTTCCCATGAATCCACAATTTAAAAAGGGCGTGCTGGAGCTGGTGGTCCTGGAATCGGTGAGGAAGAGGGATATGTACGGCTATGAGCTGGTGGAGGAGGTCTCCAAGGTGATAGACGTAAATGAAGGCACCATATATCCTCTGCTGAAGCGGATGACCAACGAGCGGTATTTTGAGACATACCTGCGGGAATCCACAGAGGGTCCGCCGAGAAAATATTATCATCTCACGGCGGCAGGAGTACTGTACCGTGACAGCCTGGAGAAGGATTGGAACGAGTTTCAGGAACGTGTATGCACTTTTTTGAGGGAGCATGCCGATTGATGCAGTACCATGGACCGATGGTGATACACAGGCAAACCGGTGATGCGCAGGAGGTAAATCCTCTGCTCGTCAGAGGACAGGAGGATTAGAAATGAATAAGTCAGAATTTTTAAATGATTTAAAGAAGTATCTTACTATACTGGAAGACAGGGAACAGGAAGATATCCTGGAGGAATATGCCCAGCATATTGACATGAAGTTAAGCACCGGCCTGAGCGAGGAGGAAGCGATACGGGACTTCGGCAGCGTGGAGGAGCTGGCGGCCCAGATCCTGGAGGCTTATCATGTAAAGCCGGAATATCAGACTGTGAAAACGGAAAAGAAGCTGCCGGATATGACCGGGGTCACTCAGGAGGGAAAACGGCTGTGGGGTACGGTCAGTCATTTTTTCAAAGGGGCTGCAAAAGCGGCGGGGGATCTGGGAAGGACCTGCTGGAAAAAGACGAAAGCGGCAGCCCTGTGGGTGGTACATATTTTAGGAGTGCCTTTTATCTGGCTTGGGAAACGGCTGAAGGGACATGAGAAGCATACGAAGGAGGATTTTATGGCAGAAGACGGACGGATTGCGGTAAGTGAGAGCGGATATAAAAAGAGAGGTCCGAAAGGAGTGCTTCACTCCTTTGGAAGCTTCCTGGGACGGATTTTTTCCGCGTTGTGGTATTGCTTCCTCTGGTGCGTCAGATGGGGTTGGAACTGCATTATGATTATGACGGCTTTTTTTGGAGGGCTTTGCTGCATGATGCTGTTGTTTCTGTTTGCAATGCTGCTTGTGTGGCTGGTTCAGGGATATCCCCTGGCGGGAGTTACGCTGGCGTGCTTCGGCGGTGTGCTTTGCACAGGCGCTTTTACCCTCCTGTGCACCACCTTCCTTATATTAAAGAAAAAGAAAGACAGAATGGTTCAGGAAGAAGAAAGACTTGAGGAGGTGCGCAATGCGTAACAGTCAAAAGATTTTAATTGGTATTTTCTGCCTGGGGATTGTCCTGGCCGGAGCCGGAACAGGAATGGCGTTCCTGGAATTTTCCACCTTCACCTATGCCGGGGAAAAGGAAGCGGGAGAAATGGACAGGAAAACCCTTACCCTGGATTATGCTTTTGAGGCGGCTGCGGAGGAACCCCTTACGATTGGCAGGAACTATGGGAGATATGCCAATAACAATGAGGTGATTGAAAGTGAAGCGGTTCCAGAGAACACGGTGCGTTTCCTCGTTACCTATAATGCAAATGTGGTGCAGCCATATTTAAATTCATATGAAATGGATGATGATTCCGGAGAATACGTGAGGGTGGACTGGAACTATATAAATGATGAATTTAAGAGCTTTATGACCTGTAAGGATGATTTGCTGGAAGGGATCAGGAACCGGGAAATTGCCTCTTACCATGTGACCGGAATTGAAGAGATCAGAATCATGGTCAACCCTGCCTCCAGAGAACTGGTTCAGATTGACTGACGGGCCTGTGTACCGTATAATCTTTTTACGGGAAAAAGAAAAAAGGTGCTGCTGACAGGGTATTGAGAAAATAAACGGCTGCCGGCAGACTGATATTCCCATAAAAGGAGAATTGCAATGGCAAAATTACGCAAAATGTTAGGAGCAGCCGATTCACCGTACATCCTGTCGCTGATGAGCCTGATCGAAACGCAGAGCAAAACGACGATAGGGGACTGGTGCGTGGACTATGCTGAAAAATATATCCTCAATATTTATGAAAAGGCCTTTCCGGAGGATGACCGTCTGCGGCTGGCAGTGGAGGCATACCGCAGTTACCGTAAAGGGGAACTGAAGCTGCCGGAGCTGAAGAAAGCGGCGGCGCTGACGGTACAGGCGGCTAAGGAAGCGGAGAAGAACCCCGCGGCCCAGGCGGCGGCCAGGACCATCGGACAGGCCATCGGCGCGGTGTACACGCCCACCCATTCTCTGGGCCTGGCTTTTTACGGGGCGGCAGCCATCGCATACGACCGCGTCGGCCTGGAAGAAAAACCGGAGGTATACGATCGGATCGCCGCACAGGAATGCGCAAAGATGGAAGAAGCGCTGCGTGCTTGTATGGTGGAGAATGAAAAGAATCCCGCCAAAATAAAATGGTACTGCTAAAAAAGACAGCCTGCATTAGGGTACAGAAGGAATTTGTACGGCAGGCAGTATTTTTCCAATATCTGAAGCATAAAAAGAGGATGTTTTCCCGATTGGAAAAGCATCCTCTATACTTTACTGTGTTAAAATCTGTTCCTTGGCACACTCTATTATATATTTTAGCACATGAGAAAAATAAAGTCTAGTATTATTTCCTGTTTTGAGTAAAATATTCTTATGGCTGGTAACAGTCCGGCACCGTCCGGGCTGTTGCCAGAGAATGGCAGATTTTTTTCTGACACAGATAACGGCACAGGAAAGGAGCGGAACATGGATCCGGAAGTGAAGAGTACGGCCCTGAAAACTTCAAAGCGGGAAGAGGAAGCGTATCTTGCCAGAACGCTGGCAGTGGTTCACGACAATGTGGAAAACTACGGCAGGGAAGTGGCACGCATGCAGGCCAACATCGATGAAATGCTGGAGCATTACCACGATAATGATGCAGAGGTTTACACGATCCTGAATAATACGATTACACTGCATGATCACATGAAGCGGGCGTTGGCAAGAAATGAAAAGGCCATGAAGAAACCATATTTCGGCAGAATCGTTTTTCGTGACGAGGCGCTTAACAAGACCGAATCCCTCTACATCGGCCGCGGCGGGATATCGAAGGATACCACCCACTGGATGGTAGTGGACTGGAGGGCGCCGGTGGCGAATGCCTACTATGAAAACGGGCTGGGAAAGTGCAGTTATCCGGCGCCGGACAGCGGGCATAATGCACTGAAGCGCATAAAAATCGACCTGAAGATGAAGCGTACCTATGAAATTGAAGACGGAAAGCTTCTGGATTATTACGATTCCGAGGTGGTTACCAATGACGAGCTCCTGACTAAATACCTGGCAAAGAACAAGCAGGCGGTACTGGGAGAAATCATAGCGACCATCCAGAAGGAGCAGAACGACATTATCCGTAAAACGCCCCACCACAATGTGATCGTACAGGGCGTGGCCGGTTCCGGGAAAACAACGGTAGCCATGCACCGGATTTCCTATATCCTCTATAACTACCAGGAACGGTTCCGGCCGGATGACTTCTATATCGTGGGAAGCAACCGGATTCTGTTAAATTATATCACCGGCGTGCTGCCGGATCTGGATGTATACGGAATCCGCCAGATGACGATGGAACAGCTTTTTGTAAGGCTTCTGTACGAAGACTGGGATGAGAAGAAATACCGCATCCGGGAAACGGATAAGCTGGGGAAAACCGGCTGTGTCCGTGGTACCTCACAGTGGTATGGCGAGCTGGCGGACTATTGCAGGAGACTGGAATGGGAGGTAATACCGAGAGAAACCATTTACCTTAATCCCAGGCAGTTTGTGGAAGGCCTGCGTGACGGAAAAGCAGGCGTATACGATGAGACGGAGGGCAAACCGGCCAATCCCAAAGACCTGGTGGAGCTGATGTCCAGGGACGCGGTGGAGCGCTACATCAGGCAGAACCCGACGATATCCGTCCAGAGCAAAATCGACATGCTGAACGAACGTCTGCTCAATAAGGTGAAAGAGGAGTTCCTTGGAAAAGGCGTGAAATATACGGAAAGCGAACGAAAGGCCATAACCCGCGCGTACCGCTCCAGATACGGCGCCAGGGTGTGGAAGCGTTCCATTTATGATATATACCGGGATTTCCTCACGAAGCAGGCGGCGAAGGGATATGAGGTGGAGATCCCGGAAAAGGAATTTGATGTATACGACCTGGCGGCCCTGGCTTATATCTATAAAAGGATAAAAGAAACGGAGGTAATCAGCGAGGCGCACCACGTGGTAATCGACGAGGCGCAGGATTTCGGAATGATGGCATACTGTGTCCTGAAATACTGTATCAGGGAATGCACTTATACTATTATGGGGGACGTGTCCCAGAATATCCATTTCGGCTACGGCCTGAATGACTGGGAAGAACTGAAGGAGCTGCTTCTTCCGGATCCCCAGGACAGCTTCGGCGTATTGAAAAAAAGCTACCGGAACACAGTGGAAATATCGGAGTTCGCAACGAATATCCTGCATCATGGACGTTTTTCCAGCTATCCGGTGGAACCGATTATCCGTCATGGGGATCCGGTGAAGGTGTCCGAAGTCACGGATACCGCCCTGCTGATGAAAAATGCGGCCAAGGTCTGCAAAGACTGGCAGGCGAAAGGCTTTGACACCATTGCAGTGGTATGCAGGAACCGGGAAAAGGCTGCTGCTGCGGCCAGAGAATTGGAAAAATACATCCCCATCGTGGAAAGCGATTTGGAGAAGGCTGAATTCAGCAGCGGAATCATGGTCCTTCCTGTGGAATATACGAAGGGACTGGAATTTGACGCAGTGCTCATCCTGGATCCCACCAGGGAGGAATATCCTGTGGATGACGGACATGCAAAGCTTCTGTATGTGGCGGCGACCCGTGCGCTCCATGAGCTGTGCGTGCTGCACCAGGGGAATCTGACAGGCCTGATAGCGGATCCTCTGCCGGCTGACGCCGCCAGGAAAAACGGCGGAAGGAACCTGCCTGAACAAGCAGGGCAGGCGCCTGGCGTGCAGCCGAAAGATAAGCTGAGAAAACCCGCATCTGCAGGGACAGTCCCCAGAAAGCGGATATCCATTGTAAGAAATACGGGCCTGGAAGAAAAACAGCAGGCAAATACGGGATTGGCAGAAGGGCAGCAGCGAAATCCGGCCCGGCCTTCGGCTTCATTTCCGGAAAAACGGGAAAGTGGAAGCATCAGCAATGCTTCAGTAAGGAGCCTGCCGGATACAGGAAGAAAAGCGTCCGCAGGCATACAGAACAATGGAAGCACAAACGGAAGCCTGCGCCCTCCCTACAGCATTCCCAAGGCTCCGGCCCGGCCTGCTGCCAGTAAGAATACAGGAAGAATTGATTTCGGGGATATGCCAGCTACTGAAAAACTGCGGCCTGCCGGACATTCCAGGATTGATCTGGCAGTCAGGTGGGTGAACAAGCGGCCGGACGGGCTTTATCTGCAGAGCCGGTATGGCGTGCTCCGCCTGAGCCCGGTGGGAAGCGCCATTGTGCGTGTCACCTTTACCAAAGGCATGCAGCTTGCGGAGGAAACCAACCCGAATATCGCGGTAAGGAGAATCGAAAAGTCCTGGAAATACAAAGAAATGGGAAATATCGTGGAAATGACAACCGATGAGCTTTGCCTTCAGGTAGATAAAGCAACGGGAGCGATACGTTATCTGACCCGGGATAAAAATCTGCTTCTGTCGGAACGGAGTAAAGAAAGCAGACAGATAGAAAGCGGATCCGGCCCTGTGAACCGGGCATGGCTTTTCCTGGACTGGCCGAAGGGGGAAGCGCTGTATGGGCTTGGCGCGGGAGATAAACCAGGCATCAAGCTGCGCGGCACTGCAAGATATATATCCCATGATGGCGGAAACGAACTGCCGCTGCTTCTGTCGGATAATGGCTACGGCATCCTGGTTGCCACGAATAAACCGGTTATCTGTTGCGATATTTCAGTCTATGGTTCCTATTTGTGTGCGGAGGACGAACAGCAGCTGGATTACTATTTTATTGGCGGAAAGAAACAGGTGACAATAATGAATGCCTATGCTTATCTGTGCGGCAGGCTGTAAGGGCTTTGGCTGCAAAGCATGAAACTGGACAAATAAATGAAGCCGCCAGGAAATCCCGCCGCAAAATGGCGGACGCTGGTTGATGATTGAAGTAACAGACGGCAGTATCCTGGAGGATGTGAAAAAACTGATTGATGTCCGGATGGGAAGAAAATAATATCATGGCAGGCGGTTCATTTGCGCCTGCCTGTTTGTTGTTTTATACTGTGTAGTTCACAGAAATTAGGCAACATTAACGTAAGGACTTTTAGGGCTAATAAATAAATTAACATGCAAAAAATAAAATTGAACAACAAAAATGCAGTAAAACTAAATTATTATAGGTAAATAAACAATTCTTAAAAATTTATTAATTTTTTAGTGACAAGCATTTAAAATTAGTGCATAATTTGTTTGTCATTGTATGGTGAAATATTTTTTCACCATATAAGACAGAGCAGCCGCTGCGTGGTATTTAAGCACAGACAGAAAAGGAAAACAGCGCCAGGCAGGCTGAATTTGAATAAATGGAGGGTTCATTATGGAGAATAAGTACTATGAAATGAATATCGCCGGCTGTATCAGGAGGCTGCCCCGTATCCGTATCACGGACAATATGGAGATTGCAAGCTTTGTTCTTCTGGGAGATGCGGAGCTTGTGGTAAAGGCATCTGCCGAGCTGGTGAAAAGAGTGCCCGAGGTGGATTACCTGATTACTGCTGAGGCGAAGGGAATCCCGCTCGTTCAGGAAATGGCACGTATTCTTGAAATGAAACGTTATTTTGTGGCGAGAAAGAGCGTAAAGCCCTATATGATAGATCCGTTTGTAACGGAGGTTTATTCCATTACCACGCAGAAAAAGCAGATTCTCTGTCTGGACAGAGAGGAGAGCAATATGATCCGCGGCAAGAGAATCCTCATCGTGGATGATGTTATCAGTACAGGCGAATCCCTGAAGGCCATGGAATCCCTGGTAGAAAAGGCCGGCGGTATCGTTGCCGGTAAGGCGGCGATTCTGGCGGAGGGTGACGCTGCAAAGCGTAAGGACATCATTTATCTGGAGTCCTTCCCGGTATTTCCGGTGACAGCATCCAGATAAAAAGGTGCATCGGAGGGTGTTTCTTATATTTGCCGTCCGGTCTGCACAGCCTGCATAATTTCCTGCGCATAAAAAGTGCCCTGTAATGGTTTTGCAAACCGGTGTATGGGGCACTGAAAAATTGAGGAGAAAATAAGTGGATTACGTAGTAAATGATATCAGTTATAAATATACGCCCGATGGGAAAGAGGTTCTTAAGAAGGTAAGCTTTACGATAGAAAAAGGAAAGGTTACCGCAATTGTGGGACCCAGCGGCTGCGGAAAGTCCACGCTGGTCCAGATTTTCAGCAAGGTCATTCCCAAGCTGATCGGCAACGGCGAGCTGCAGGGAACCTTTGATGTGCCGGAAGGGACCTTTGTCAGCGTGGTCAGCCAGTCTCCGGAGAACCAGCTTTTCGGTTACGGCGTGGAGGATGCCATTGCATTCGGTATGGAGAACCTGGGACTGCCTCAGGAAGAAATTATGGAACGTATGGAATATGTCCTGGATCTTCTGAATCTCCAGTATCTGAGAAACCGAAGCGTGGCAAATCTCTCAGGCGGCCAGCGGCAGGCGGTATGCATTGCCTCCGTACTGGCGATGGAGCCGGATATCCTGATTATGGATGAACCGGTAAGCTCCCTTGATCCCAACGGCAAAAAGATGGTGCAGAGTATTCTGGGCCAGCTGAGCATTAATGGAAATACAACGGTTCTCGTAGACAATAACCTGGTTTGGTCCGCGGGAATTGTGGATCATGTGATCGGCCTGCTGGACGGAGAAGTGGTATTTGACGGCAGCAGGGATGATTTTTTCAGGGATTTCGAACTGCAGGAGCGTCTGGGAGTCATCATCCCTCAGGAAGTGGAAATATACCGGGAATTATCCCGCCATTTTCCCGGCCTGGACCTGTTCTACACGGTGGAAGAGGGAAGGAAGCAGATTGAAAAACTGATCTGCAGCAAAGAGTTTACCAATACGGAAGTCAGCGAGGAGGAAAAGGAGCCAATTATCACAGTGCACAATCTGGGCAAGACCTTCAGCGACGGCTTCCATGCACTGATCGATGTGAATGCAAATGTAGCCAAAGGAAAGGTGGTTGCCATCCTGGGACAGAACGGTTCGGGCAAAACCACCTTTGTAAAGCATCTGAACGGCCTGTACAAGCCTACGGAAGGAGATGTGCGCTACAGGGGAGAATCCATCATTCATAAGACCGTGGCTAAAATTTCCAAAAATATAATTCTGGTATTCCAGCATCCGGAGCATATGCTTTTTGAGGAAACGGTGGAAAGAGAGCTTACCTTCTGCGCGCGTATGCAGCAGGTGGATTTTTCCGAAGAGCAGATTACGGAGGTGCTGAAAGCATATCACCTGGAGGAGGAACGGGAGACCTTCCCGCTGAATCTTTCCATGGGGAAAAAGCACATGCTGACTATACTTTCCGTCCTTTTTTCAAGCGCGGATGTCATTGTTCTTGATGAGCCTACCCTGGGTATGGATGGTTTCCTGATAAAAGAGCTTGCGGATATGATCAAAAGACTTTCCGGGGAAGGAAAGACTGTAATCATGATCAGCCACGAGATACCGCTTGTGTTTAAAACGGTGGATGAGGCCATCATTTTGAATCAGGGGGAGAAAATTTTTGAAGGATCCAAGGACGCGCTGGCCCGCAGAGATGATATTTTTGAAAATATCAATATCCAGCTGCCGCCGGTGGTACAGCTTTCCAAGGAACTGGGGCTGGATGAAATCTGCTATAATGTAGAGGATTTCGCAGCCGGGGTTGTGGAAAGAAGCCGCTTAAAATAGGACTTTGAAAAGAAATAGATGCCCGTTTTGCGGGCGTAAGGAGTGTTGGAATGGATTATTTACAGTATGTAGATGCGGACTCCCTGCTGCACAGGCTGGATCCCAGAACAAAATTTGTATTCTTTCTGGTCATGGCGGTTTTGACCAGCGTAATCAAGTCGGGAGTGGCGCTGCTTTTCCTGTTTGCTTTTTTCATAGCGATGTGGTGTACCTGCAGGATTCAGAAGTATATTCTGGTGCTGGCGGGGAAGCTGAAGGTGCTGCTCGCCTTTATTTTTCTTTTGTGGCTGATTCTGGGGCTGTTTGAGACTCCGGCGGTTCAGGGCGGTCCCATATTTTTTGAAACAATGATTCCTTTTGTGAACGGGCAGAGTATTCATTTCTGTTTTGACTGGTATGATTTGTATAAGGGCGCAGTGTATTCCCTGCGTATTTTCCTTATGATTTCATCCTTTTATACGGTGCTTCTGACCACCAACTTCAGTGAAATCATTCTGGGACTTCAGAAATGGAGAATATCTTATGCGCTGGCCTTCGGCATCGGTTTGATTTTCCAGATCATTCCCATGATCATTACCGAACTGAATGCCATTATGGAAGCACAGAGCTCCAGAGGGCTTGAGATTGAGGACTGCGGCTGGGTGACCAAGGTGAAGAATTATGTGACATTTTCCCTGCCCCTTTTATTCCGTGTTATCAGCAAGGGACAGGCGATTTCCCTGGCAATGCATTATTATCAGCTGAATTTCGCCGTCCGCAGATCTACCTATAAGGGGATTAAGGCGACCAAATATGACGCATTATTTGTAGCGGCCAATGCGGTGGCTATAGCGATTACGATTGTACTTCGGATGCAGTTTTATATTCCTGTTTAAAAACAGGAGGTTAATAAAGCATGCTGCCCCAGGCAGCAGAATGGAGGACGTATGATTAAAAAATGGGAGAACATGACAAGAGATGAAATCGCAGCCCTGGACAAGGATAAGTCCATTGTCCTTCTGCCCACTTCCGCGACAGAGCAGCACGGAGCGCATCTGCCGGTAGGCACGGATGCCATTATTCTTTCCACGCTGGTGGACAAGATGGTAAATGAATGCGAATTTGAGGCAGGAAACCTGATTTTTGCACCGCAGCTGAATGTGGGAAAGAGCAATGAACACATGGGCTTTGCAGGAACGATTACTTTCGGGACCCAGACCTATTATTCCCTGCTCCATGATATTGCCACAGCAATTTGCGCAAGCGGTTTTAAGAAGCTGGTGCTTTTCAACAGCCATGGCGGCAATACGGATATGCTGAATATGATCAGCCGTGATTTGCGTATTGATCTGGGGCTGGATGTATTCGTATTTGACTGGTGGTTCACGCCATTCTGGAACGAGGGCCTGCAGGGGCTTCAGCAGTCCGGAAAGTACGGTGTTTTCCATGCCTGTGAACTGGAAACTTCCCTGATGCTGGCGGCAAGGCCGGAAACCGTACATATGGAACTGGCTGTGGACGAGGAGCCTGCGGACTGCTTTAAGGGAGAGAAGTATGTAACTGTTTTCGGTCCCATCAATGCGGGCTGGAAGACAAAGGATGTTACCAACAGCGGCGTAATTGGCGCACCTACCTATGCCACTGCGGAAAAAGGTCATAAGCTTTTTGATTACGCGTGCAAAAAGCTTCTTGATATATTAAATGAAATTGCAGACATAAACTACTAATTTTTACCTATGAGGAGGAGAAAGAAGTGACTAAAAAATTTTCATTTGTCAACATCATTTTCTTTGTAGTATTTGGTGTTCTTACAGGTGTGCTGTGGGCTTACCTGTGCCCGATCCCGCTGATTCCGGGCGCTGTTCATTTCAGAACATTCGCATTCATCATCGTGGTCATCGGCTATCTGTTCGGACCCGTAACCGGCTTCTTTGCAGGATATATCGGAACCATTGTATGGGCACTGCTTTCCGGAAACTTTATTCCGCTGCATTCCCCTCTGGCGGACGGCATCACAGTTGGCCTTTCCGCAGCGCTTCCGGCCCTCATCCATACGCACAATGGAAAGAAGGATCTGCTGAAGCTTATTGAGAATAAGGGAAAATTCATCGGCGTCAGCCTGTTCTGGAGCATCCTGTTCGGCGTGCTGATGATTCTGACCACAAGTATTTCCCTTTCTTATTTTACCGGTCTGGAATACACCTACTGCATCATCTGGATTGGTATCGCAGACGTAGTGCCGATCGCGCTGACACCTTTCGTTGTCCTGCTGCTGGCAAAGAGAATGAAAAATATAAGAAATATTGTACCTTATATCTAAAAATCCGGGTTAAGGAAAAATACGCGTAAAACATGGCCGTCTCTGACATTGTTGTCAGAGGCGGTTTCTTTGCTTACTCAGCCTGCCTGCCGAGCTGTCCATAAATATTCTGGGCGTCCAGAATATGGTAGGGGTCAGTCTGGTGATCTCCGGCAGCGCCTGCGGTGACAAGGATATATTCCCTGCCGTTGATAAGGGCGAGGCTGGCCAGGCACAGGCCGGCTTCGCTGGTGTAGCCGGTTTTTCCGCCCAGGATTTCACCGCCGGGGATGGATGCGCTGTCCAGGGACTGGAACATGGAGCTGACAAAGGTGATGCCGTCCGGGTGGATGTCGCTTGGGGAGGTGGTATAGCGGCTTGTGGTGAATACCTTACGGAATTCCTCATTGCCCAGGGCGTATGTAAGAAGAATGGAAAGATCCTCAGCAGTGGAGTACAGCCCCTCTTCATGCAGCCCGGTGGAATTGGCAAAGCGTGTATTTTTCATGCCAAGTTCTTCTGCCTTGCGGTTCATCAGGATTGTGAAGGCTTCCTCAGAGCCGGATATGGCGTTGGCAAAGGCCAGGCAGCATTCTGCGCCGGAGGGAAGAAGTATGCCGTAAAGCAGATCCCTGCCCTTTACGGACTCGCCGGGCTGGAAGCCCGCTACGGAGGCGTGTCTGAAATATAATTCAGAAAAAAGCTCCTCGGGAAGCCCTATCGGCTGATCCAGATCCGGTGTGTTTTCAATGGCCAGCAGTGCTGTCATTATTTTTGTCAGGGATGCGGGGTAAATGCGTTCCGATGCATTGCGGGATGCAAGTATGTCTCCGGAATCCAGTTCCTTCAGGATGGCACAGGGGCTGTACAGCGTGTCCATAGTTACGGCCGGAGAAGCAGCCTTCGTCTCTTCTGTGGAAATAAGGGAGGAGGGAGGAGCGTTGTAGCTTTCCATGCCGGAGCCGGTAAGGGCCGGAAGCAGGCAGAATTTAACCGCCGCGGCAAAAAGAAGGATAAAAATAAGGCTGACAAGTGCTGTGACCTTATGTGCCAGGCTCACCCTGTGCGATTTTTTTCTCCGCCTCCTGCGTCTGCGGGATGTATCCCTGTGGTTGTAATTGACCTCTCTCATAAGTATGGCTGCCTTTCTTCATGGATTACAGAAAAGTGTAAGGATTCTGATAACTGGACGCTTACAGGCATCTGCGCATTATTTGTAACCTCGATGGGACGGAACGGTTACTATGTTTATTGTAATGAGCAGATGCCTTTCGTGCTTTAACTTTCCATTGCTTTTTTCCTAAGCTTTCCTGAGAAAATATTAAGATTTTCTTATCAGCGGGGCAGGGTGACCCGGAAGGTGGTCAGCTCCTGCGCACTGTCTGCCGTAACCGTCCCGCCATGCAGTGTGATGATTTCCCGCGCGATGGAAAGTCCCGGGCCTGCGCCGCCGGTGTTGGTGGCACGGGCGTCATCCAGACGGAAGAATTTTTCAAAAATGGATTGAAGCTTTTGCGGCGGGATGGTTTTCCCCCGATTTCGGAACAATATGGCGACCTGGTCTGGCAGATATTCCGTCATGATTTCGATGGGCGTATCGGGATAGCTGTAATATACCGCATTTTTTAGAATATTGTTAAAGACTCTGGCCAGCTTCCCCGGGTCGCCGTACAGCCTGCTGTTTTCGTCCGCCAGCAGGCGGATGGTATTGCCATGGGCGGTAAGCACCGGATAGAATTCATCGGTGAGCTGGACGAGCAGGTAATAAAGATCAAAGGTTTCCTTCTCAAGGATGATCTGCTGCAGATAATAACGGGTGATTTCAAAAAATTCATTGATAAGTTTTTCCAGACGGTTGGCTTTGTCCAGAGCAATATGGATATAGCGGGCTTTTTGTTTTTCAGGCATATCGGGGGCTTCGTCCAGAAGGCTCAGGTAGCCTATGACAGAGGTGAGGGGGGGGTTCAGATCATGGGCAAGATAGGTGATCAGATCATTTTTTCTGGCTGCCTCCTCCTTCATGAGCTGTTCATGGCGCAGCATGGTGGTTTTTGTCTGTACAAGCTGCGTTGAAATGCCTGCATATTCCGGGGGGAAGATATCGTTTACATACTTTTCCTGCGCCATATAGCTGCGGATCATAGCGCCTGTTTCCTGCAGGGTGGCGCTGATCTTTTTGGCGGCGTAGAGCCGGGAAATGAGAAAAACAGAACCGATCCAGAGGATTACCAGGGCGCAAAACACCCGCAGCAAAAGGATTTTAAGCGAATACCAGTCTGGCTCCCGGACGATGCCTTCCTGACCCGCTTCGTTTAAATAGGTGCTTCTTGTGAACATATAATTCCGACTGAACCAGTCAAGAAAGCTGCCGTTGTATACCCTGTCCACCAGAAAATATAAAAGATAACAGAACAAAAGGCCGGCGATGACGGCATAGACGAATTTCAGGCCGGCAGAAAATTTACGATTCAATTTTATATCCGCACCCCCAGACTGTTTTGATATATTTGGGATCTTCAAAAGAATCCCCCATCTTTTCCCGCAGATGGCGGATATGGACAGTGATGGTATTGTTGCATTTGCTGTAATATTCGTCCTTCCAGATTTGGCGGAATAAATCCTCCGCGCTCACCACATTTCCTTTCTGGCGGCACAGGATGCAGAGAATGGAAAATTCCGTGGGCGTCAGGGAATGCGGTTTTTCATTCAGCGTACATTCATGGGTTTTGGCATTTAAAACAAGTCCGGAATGTGTGATCAGATCCTGGGGTTCCTCCGGCCCGGCTCCGGTATTGTAGAGTTTATAACGCCGCAGCTGCGCTTTTACCCGGGCAATGAGCTCCAGCGGGCGGAAGGGCTTGGTAATATAATCATCGGCCCCGAGGGTCAGGCCGTTTATTTTATCAATTTCTTCCCCTTTAGCCGTGAGCATTATCACCGGATAGGTATACTGTTCCCTGATTTCACGGCACAGCTGAAAGCCGTTCATTTCCGGCATCATTACATCCAGGATTGCCAGATCCAGCGCCTCCGAGCGGATGTATTCCAGCGCCTGCGCTGCCGAATAGAATTTGCGGACCTCATAATTTTCACTGCTAAGATACAGGGCCACAAGATCCGCGATCTCCTGTTCATCGTCCACTATCAATATTTTTTCACTCATGTAAATGCCCTCCCGTCTCAGTCTTAATATTATCAGAAAAAACGGTGTTGAAAATGATTATTTTATACTGAAATCATAGAAGAACACAGGAGGTACGATATGAATTATTATCAATTAAAGCCTATTGGAAAGGTAAAGAATGATGACAGTGGAGCATTTATCGAATTAGAGCCGGAATATATTCACGGACTGCAAGCATTGGGAGGATTTAGTCATATCAATGTAATGTGGTGGTTTAGTGATTGTGATAATCAGTCCGATAGAAACATATTACAAACCGAACAGCCCTATAAAAATGCACCGGCGGTAATGGGTGTTTTCGCCACAAGATCGCCCACCCGTCCGAATCCTATTGCTTTGACAACATCAGAAATTATCAGCATTGATTTTAGTAAGGGCATTATCCGGGTTACTTTTATTGACGCGAATGATAATACCCCCATACTGGATATTAAGCCTTATACACCGAGTTTTGACAGAGTAGAAGCACCCGGTGTTCCCGTTTGGTGCAGCGAATGGCCGAGAAGTACAGAAGCGTCTGGCTGCTTTAATTGGGAACAGGTATTCAATTTCTAAAGGAGATTTATGAAACTACAAGATTATGTTTTCAATAATCCGATACTTGAAACAGATAGGCTTTTATTACGTCCTTTGCAATATTATGATGTTGCCGATTTGAAAGAATGGTTGGACGACAAGTTATTATATCAATATTGGGGAAAGCGTCCCGGAAAAAGTGACTTAACCCCCGAATTGCTATTTCAAAAAAAGGAACAACCTACAAAGAGTTTCCATTGGGGAATTGTTCATAAAAAGGACAAGAAAGTAATTGGTGAGATGTGGGTATATCTCATTGAAAATGACCGTATGGCAAAAGTGGCTTTCCGGCTTTCTCCAATCTATCAAGGAAATGGTCTTATGGCAGAAGCCCTAACAGAAGTAGTGATTTCTGTTTTGAAAAAACGGAATTACAACGGCTATGGTCTGATGTTAATGTTCTAAATATCGCGCCATATAAAACGCTGGAAAAACAGGGTTTAAGCGAGAGGGACATATTCGGGACGGAAAAATGGTAAATACCTATTGCGATTACTATTTATATGGTATGACAAAAACAGATTTTATTGCCATAACTGATAAAAAGCTACTGCCCAACGGTAAATAAAAAAGACGTTGTTTCGGCGGCTGGATAAGTGTGTGCCCAAACAAAATAGAGTAGCCCCAAGCGGCGGTTTTGAAATAACAATCAAAACCGCCGTTTTCTTTATGAAAATAGGAATATGGTATGTGTGTTAAGTTGGCCTTTTTTAGAATACGGCGGTATCTTAGGAGGTATCGCCATGTTCTTTTATATTTGCTTTGCGCCACAAAATAGCTACTTATCAAAAAAAGCCCGTTCCTACCTACGGAGTATTGCGACTATCAAGAGGAACAGATATATCATCATATATGCCTTATTACATCATGCAGCATAACCGCCTGTTCAGTTTTACGCTGCACAGGCAGTTTTTGTTATAGCCCTCATTCCAAACGGAAAGGGGGTGAAAATGATGTTATCCAGAGAATACAGAGAGCGCATTGAACGCCGCTTTCACGCATTTTGCAAAGCCGTTTTGCACAATGAAGTCTGTAATTATTACAGGGAAAGGAAACAAAAAATACAGCATGAAATATCCTTTGAATACTTGCAAGAGAACACGCCTTTTGCGCCGCACAGCACAGATGAATATTTTGTATTACAGGATAAGCCGACAGATTTTACAGCTAACGGGCAAATCGTGACCGTTGATAGTGAAAAGTTAGCAAGAGCCTTGTTGCGCCTGTCGGAATGGCGGTGGGAAATTATCCTTATGCGCTATTATTTGCAATTAAGAAATAAGCAGATTGCGGCGTTATTGGGAAAGCCGCGCACAACGGTCAACTATCAGAAAAATACAGCCTTGAAACAGTTGCGGATAGAAATGGAGAAGATGAATGATGAGGAATAGCAAATACAACCTTGTTCCCTATGAAGTGATTGAAAGAGCAATTACAGGCGATACCGTCGCGCTCCTTGCAGTGCAGGAACGGCACAAAGCCTACAGAGGCAGACTAAGCGAAGGGAACGCCGATATGAAAGAACGATTAAATGCAAAGCTGCTCATGGCGGTTTTGACGTTCCGAATGGAGCATTAGCCGCCGCGTAAGTAGCAAAGCCATGAAAAACCGTCAAGGGTCAAGATGAACGGCTACGCCGCCCTTGACGGTTTTCCATGTCCTTGCTAAGGGGTAATCAAGAGGGCGCAAACGGATAGACTGCTTGCGCCCTCTCTAAATTATGGGATTTTCTGTTACGCAGTAGAGGTTAATTTCCCCTTGATTTATGCGGCTTTGCGGACACGATAAGGGCATGGGTAATGGTTTTATACTTGTACCCCTCAAAATGGCGTTCTACTGCGTAACAAATAGTTATTGGTAAATTGCAACGGGAATTACTTGGAGTGCTGGTCCTTTAACAACATCGCGAATTATATCGGGATTATCCAAGTTCTTAGGCATGTTCCTACGTTGTTCCCGATTTAGAGGCAATTTTTTTATATCCTCAAAAATTTCGTCCAACTTTATACTTTGTCCTTTAGCTATTTTTTTCTGTACCTTACAAAGCATATAGAATTGACCGACAAATTGAGATAGTTCACATTTAAAATAGTTTTCATCTAAACGTCCAACAAGAGGAAACATATTATCCTCAAAGGAAAAAACACACGAAACTCCATTTTCAGATTTCAATTTACCTAACGCAGAAAATCCATTTATTGCTTCTTCAGATTTTGCGTCAAGTATACTCTGCTGAGTAATTGTTTCAAACATTTCTGCAAGTGAACTGATTTTCTTCACAGTATCAGATAACTCTTTCATTTTTGAAAATCGTGGAGTTACTAACACCTCAATAAAATCATCTCTATTCAAATTAGTAAATTCTTCATCATTTAGTGCTTCATAATACTTCAATGGGGTATATTCATCTGCCGACAAATAGTTGAATAATTTATCAAATTTTGCTGCATCGCTGATATGTACTTTTCTTTCAAATTCTTCTGATGACTGTTTTTCGTATTTTCCATCCCCACTTACGCCAAAAGCACCTGCTTTCGCACCGGCAGTCTTTTGATTTGTTTCATTAAGCTTTTGGGTTTCTTCTTCGTATACATACCCATCAATCGCTGCAATATAATCATCAAGCAGCTTCTTGTTAATATAGTGGAAGTTACGCAATTTCATACCGATATTTACCGTCCTTTCTTAGCCTTTTTTAATTATAGCATAGATAAATCGACGTAACTATACAAAAAGTTTTATTTTTTGTATATGTCAAAGGAACTATCCGGCTTGCCACAAACAAAACGGGTGTATCATCTTATTTGACGATACGCCCGTTTGCCCTGCACCCTGTATGGCAGCTACCCTATTTCAGTTTGTTGGTCGATACTGTTTTATGCGTGGCTACCTTTGGGGCGGCGTTTTTTTGCGCGGCCGGAGCGAGTGCTTTTCTCCGGTAGAGCCATAAGGAGAAGAACAGCGCGATAAATTCCGTCACAGGGAAGGTGAGCCAGACGAAGGCAAGCCCTTTGTAATGGAAAAGCCAGGCCAGGGGCACCAGAAGGGCCACCTGGCGCAGCAGCGTAATGCTGATGCTGGAAATTCCCCGGTTGATTCCCTGAAAGTATACGGTGAACATAATGACAAAGGCCGCGGGAAGAAAGCTGACGGAAATAATGCGCAGGGCGGTGCTCCCGATATCCAGAATCTCTTTTTTCGTGGAGAAGATAGACAGCAGCTGCCCTGGCACAGCCATAAAAACAGCACAGCCTAAGATCATGACCGTAAGGGAAAACAGGATGGAACAACGGAGCGTCTGCCTGGCCCGGTTATAGTTTTTCGCTCCGAAATTGAAGCTGATTATTGGCAGAATTACCTGCTGCAGTCCCAACAGCGGGATGAAGAAAAAGGTCTGCAGCTTATAATAGATGCCAAGAACCGTGACGGCGTCCTCCGTAAATTGTTTCAGTATCAGATTCAGGCCGATTATATACAGGGTGTATAAGGACTGCATGATGATGGATGGCATTCCTTCCCGGTAAATGGCAAGACACACGTAAGGATCCGGGCGCAGGCCCCCTTTTGCCCGATGGGCAGCAACGTCTGGGGCAGCTGTATGTTCTCCGGGAATACCGGCGCTTTTTTCCCCAGAGCACATGCGCAGCACAGGAAAAAGAACGATCAGCATGGCGGCCCATTGACCGATTACCGTAGCGGCCGCCGCACCCTGGATGCCCATGGCGGGCAGCCCCAGCTTTCCGAAAATGAGGAGGGGATCCAGCACAACATTGATGAGAGCGCCGATGATTTGAGCGCACATGGGAAGAAGCATATTTCCTTTTGCCTGCAAAACCTTGGTACAGTTTGCCTCCAGGAACATCCCCAGGGAAAAGAGGAAGATAATCCGGGCATACTGCGTTGCATAAAGCCGGACAGAGGGCTGGCCGGAGGAGAAGCGGCAGTAGCTTTCCAGAAACAGTATGCCTGCGGCGGCAAAAAGAAGAAAATTGAAGATACCGAGACAGAAGCCGCTTCTTATCGTGTCATTCTGCGCTTCCTTTTCCCCTCTGCCGTCCATCCGGGATACCAGGATATTGATTCCGGTGCCGGTACCGGTGGCAATGGCGGTCATCAGCAGCTGCAGGGGAAAAATAAGGGACAGGGCCGTCAGCCCGTCAAAGGAGTATTGGGCCACAAAGTAGCTGTCCACAATATTGTAGACGGACTGGATCAGCAGGGCCAGCATGACGGGAGGGCATAATTTTAATAATAATTTCCATATGGGAGTCTGTTTCATAACGACACATCCTTTCTCTTTGCAAAGGATAAAGGATGGAGTTACTACACGGTCAAGAACTTTTTTGGAATATTTTTTCATTATTTCAGGAAACAGGCCTGCTGCCTTTTTTATGGCAGATCTGGCTTTCGTGTCAGGTGTGCTTTGACTTCACAGTAGAAATCATCAATGTAATCAAACAGCTGGAGCCCCAGCTCTTCCGCATAGACCGCGTCTGTTTCCCAGCCGTTTTCTTCAATCCAGCGAAGCAGCGGGCCGAAATCCGCGGCGCCGTCCCTGATATGTACGAAGCAGACCGCGTATTCCCCGGCGGGTAAGGTGTACAGGCTTTCAGGTTTGACATGGGTGTAGCTGCAGTCCGCAATTTTCAGATATTCTCTGTCTTTGAAAAAAATTCCGTTCTTCATCTGCTCCAAATCAAGGAAATATCCGTATTTGCGCTGAATGGTTTCTGCATACCGGAGTTCGTCCTTTGCTGCCTTCTGAAGGTTGGCATGATAATCGGGATCCTTTTTTCTTGCGCCGGTTATGAATTTTTCTTCCTCCAGCCATTTTTTCTCAACACGGTCCGAAAGGGTTCCGGCCGAAATCCGGATGTTTTCCTGCTTATACCAGGAAATGTCCCTGGCGACCTGCTGGTAGTATCTGCTCAACCGCAGGGCTTCGCTGCGGTAGTCCAGAAGCAGCTGGGTTATTTTGGCGTTATCATGAAGCTCCAGGATCTGTTTTACCTTTTCCAGGGGAATGCTTAATTTTCTGCAGGTGGTGATGATATCAAGCTGCCACAGATTAAAACGGGAGTAGTAACGGTACTGATTCTGTTCATCCACATAGTCGGGGACAAGAAGTCCCGTTTTGCTGTAAAAATGCAGCGTATCCTTGGGAATGCCGGTGATTTTGCTGACCTCGCCGATGAGATAATATCCTTCTTTCACAGAGAAACTCCTTTGCCTTTCTTTCTTTTCATTATCATAACGCAGAAAGTTCCGGCATACAATCATCGGATTCCTTTTCGCCGTCTTTTTCACTGCAATTTCCGTCCCGAAGCTCCTTCACAGCTTCCAGCTTGGCATAGAGGGTTTGTTCAAGGAATGTGACTCTGGTAAGCGTTTGAATGACGGAACAGTCAATTTCGAGTAAATCGTGTATGCTGTCAGCGATTTGGACCGCCTTCTGAAGCTTTTCACCTTCGGCGTTGAGAATATGGGACAGGGCGGCCTCGTTGAGCGCAATGGATTCCAGCAAACTGCAGAGGGAGGAGCAGCAGTTTTGGCATTCGCAGCAGTGTCTGCAGTTACATTTTCCGCCGCAATTACAGACAGGGGTGCAGCCGTCCTTACATTTACAGCTGCCTTTGCATCGGCAGCTGTGATTGCAGCAGGGGCTCTTACAACGGCAATCACATTTAGGCTTGCATTCATGTTTGCACTCACATTTATGGCTGCATTTATGTTCACTCTTTGGGGGGCATTTGCAGGGAGTGATATCGCAGACCTCAATTTTGCATCTTGGCACGCATATGGTATGGTCAGGCTTGGCGGCCAGGATAGACAGGATAATTGCTTTTCTGTCAGGCTCCGGGCAGGTATGGAAGGCAATATCTATTACCCGGCAGGCGGCGGGAAGGCTGGCGGATGTTACCAGCCGGCCCTGGAATGTGAAAAACTGGATAACCTGGTTTCCGCCGCTGGCACAGACTGTGGCATAGCAGGATAAAACCGACAGGACCGATGAGAACTGGATGTTGTCAGCCTCTTGAAGCGTACGGATAAACTGGCCGTTCTTTTTAAATTCGGCAACCGTATTGGTGAAAGCGGCGAGGAAGGTATTGGTCTGACGGTGATAGGAGACGGCAGTTATGCGTGGACAGCTGCCGTCCTGCGGACAGAGCCCGACCCTGCTTATTTCTTTCATTTCCCGGTCAAGTTTAAATAGTGTCTTTGCGGAGTCTTCGTTCCATGCCCAGAAACAATTCTCCTTATTATCATAGCTGATGGAAGTATAGGGCCTGCAGGTATCAATGAGGCAGCAGAGTATAAAATCCAGGCTGAATTTACAGATTTTAAGTTCTGAGGGCACAGTCAGGAAAAAATAATTTCCATCGAAGGCCATTCCTGTGTATTCTTTACAGCATTCCGGTGAAAAAGTGAGTGTGACATCCGGTATCAGCGTAGTATTCATTAAGTTTCTCCTGGTTAAGATTCAGCATTGTATTTTATCATATGCATTCCATGGGAGGAAGACCACACCGCCTTTGGGGCCAGGTAACAACGCACTTTTTTTTACATAAACTATAGCAGAGAAGAAGAAACAACCGGATACTGATGAATTCTCAATAATGATAAAAACGGAGGAAACGAATATGGGGATGCCCATTATAACGCCGGGGAACAGTACCTGTGAACAGGCGGTAACCAATTTAATTGAATCAGTTGCAATGCAGGAAAACGCATTGTCGCATATTTTAAATGCGGAAGGTGAGAAAATGCAGGCGATTATTTCCATGGAGGATGTCACCGCCGGACAGCTGTTGTCCATGAACCGCTCGGTGGACCAGATGGTAAATGCGGCCGCCAGACTGGAAATGATATTACAGGCCAAGGTGGAACTGGCCGGTCAGCTGTGCAGCCTTCCGGAAGATATCCTGACAGAGGAAGAGGGAGGTGGGTTATAGTATGGCTACCATATCAGGAAGAGTTATATTTGACAGAGACAGAAGCCTGACTGTATCCACCGGGGATTCAGGCATTGCCGGCATACCTGTTGTTCTGCAGAATACCGTGACGGGAGTACGGCTTACGGTGCTTACGGATGCCAATGGAAACTATTCTTTTATTAATGTACCAAACGGTAACTACAGAATTGTGGAAGCCTACGGCACGCCGGGCGGAGTGGCCTCACCGGGGAATTTTGCGGATGCACAGGCGGGCAGCATACCTGTGGGAACAAATCCGCCGATTGGCGCCGTAACGAATCCGCCTGCAGGGAGCACGAACCTGGATTCCCTTACTCCGGATACGCTGTTTGTAACGGTTGCCGGCGCGGATATCGGAAATCAGAATTTTTTCAACGGTCCGGTGATCTATACGCCCATTGAAGCAATTTTGGACGAATGCGCCGTTATTTCCGGGGAAAATCTGATTGACGCCGCCGACGGCGGTACCTTTGGCACTTTCCCGCCGGGCACGCCGGCAAATACGGGTGCGCCCACAGAGCCATATCCAGGCGTCACCCCGGATTTCACATATGTTCTGCCTGATCCGGAAAACTATACGCCGATTGGCGGAGAGTATACGGTGCAGAATATCATGAATAACGCGTTAAGCGAGGCAATAGGCGCCTGGTGGAGAATTGCGGATCATACGGCGGGCAATGAAACAGGAAGAATGATGGTGGTAAACGGTTCGGATCCCGGCGCAGTTTTCTTCCGGGACACTGTGACGGTGCAGGCGAATACAAATTATCTTTTTACCGCATGGATCCTGAATCTTTTTAAAGTGACAGGATACCCGAATCCGGAGCTTGGGGTACGCATCCTGAATCCGGAGGGAGATGTGTTATACAGCGCCACCCTGGGAGCCTTGATTCCGGTCAATACGAATGCGCCGGAATGGAAGCAGATAGGCACGGCGCTTAATTCAAGGAATAACACGAGCCTGACCGTTGAATTCCTCAGTGAAGGGCCGGAGGTTATAGGAAATGATTATGCGATTGATGACGTTTCCTTCAACGAGATACTTGTGAGGGAATTTATTCCAGTAAAAACTGCCAGTACATCAACCGCAAGCGTAGGTGAGGTTATCGATTATACGGTGACTCTTACAAACACCTGTTCCAATCCACTGACAGACGTATTTTTCAGGGATGCGGTTCCGGCAGGGCTGGTGTTTGTCCCGGGCAGCGTCCTTGTCAATGGAAATCAGGTACAGACAGCCAATCCCAATACGGGCTTCACGCTGCCGGATATTCCGGGAGGCGGGATGGCTACGGTCAGATTTTCCGTATTGGCAGAATCGATCCCGGCACAGAACCCGACGGTGAACAACGCCGGTATTTCTTACTCTTATACACCGGTGGAAGGGGGAATTCCCGGAGAATTTGAAGTGACGTCCAATGAAGTCCCGGTGCTGGTAGAAGGTATGCTGGCGGATGTTTCCGTAGTTAAAACGGCCTCTGGTTCTGCCAGGCCGGGAGAAGCGCTGACCTATACGGTTACGGTATCCAATGCGGGCCCTTCCGAGGCTGAAAATGTGGTGCTGACGGATCCGGTTCCCGGAAGCCTTACGGGTGTGGAATTTTCTTCGGACGGCGGGACTGTATTCAATCCCTGGACCGGAAGCCTGAACCTGGGCGTATTGGCCGCGGGAAGCTCCCGGACCATTCTCATCCGCGGGACCGTCATGGCGGAAGCTGCGGGAAGAATCGTCAATACGGCGCGTGTGGTCTCTTCCACACCGGATCCCCGGCCTGAAAACAATGTATCAACCGTTGTTTCAGGAATCCTGACTCCCAGATGCCAGGCGCTTGTGGATTTGGTAGGCTCCGTGGCTTTGCAGGAAGCGGCGCTGGCCCGGATTTTAAATGCGGAAGGAGAAAAGATGCAGGCGTTTATTGGGATAGAAGGGGTAACGACGGAGGAGCTGTTCCGGCTTAACAGGTCGGTGGCAAACCTGGTGGGAACCATTACCAGATATGAAAGCATTCTGCAAGCCAAGCTGCAGAATGTTTCCACACAGATGGAGGACTGTGCACTGACTGAGGAGATATAACAGGCAGAACCGGTTCCTTCCTTAAAACGATATTAATATGACATTTGCACAGAAAACCTGGTGTGCACCGTGCATTGACGCGGACTGCGCACCGGGTTTTTTGCGTCTACGAAGGCTGTCTTTGGGGCTGCGGTTTGTATCGTCTGCGCTTTTGTGATAAGATGAGACGTAAAGCCGGCGGAAACGGTTGGGTTTTGACTTATGGGCCGCAGACGGAGGGGCAGGAGAACAGGATGAAAAGGATTTTAATTATAGAGGATGATACGGATATCAATAATATGACAGCGGAATTCCTGCGGGAAAAGGGCTGCCTAGCGGAGCAGGCGTTTTCAGGAACGGAAGGAAGGCTTCTGTGGCAGATGAAGGAGTTTGACCTGCTGCTTTTGGACCTGATGCTTCCCGGCCTGCCGGGCGGGGAGCTGCTCAGGCAGATACGGGCAGCCAGCCGGATCCCGGTTATCGTGCTAACTGCTAAAAATTCCCTGGACGACAAGGTGGAGCTTCTGGGCGGCGGCGCAGATGATTATCTGACCAAGCCCTTTGAACTGGAGGAGCTTTGGGTGCGTATCCTGGTGCAGCTGCGACACCGTGGGAATGCGGGCGGGGAAAAGGAGCTTACCTTCAAAGACTGGACGATTGATCCGCAGGCCAGGATACTGACGGCCGGAGGAAAAGCGGTGGAGCTGACAGCCCATGAGCTGGGAATTGTGGAGCTTCTGATGCGGCATCCGAAAAAGGTTTTTACCAGGCAGGAGATTTATGAGGCTGTGTGGCAGCAGGATGCTTTTATTGAGGATAAGACGATCAATGTGCATGTGAGCAACATCCGGGCAAAGCTGCGCTCGGCAGGCGCCGGGGACTATATTTCCACTGTGTGGGGAATCGGATTTAAGCTGACAGAATAACATTTAATACTTTCTTTATCTTTTCTTTGCGATTTCTCTACCTGTTTCTGCGATAGTAGAGGTATCGTAATTGACGGCAGACTGGCAGTTATAGATAAATTTTCACATCAGCTGAGAAGGCGCCCGAAGGTTACGGGATATCAAAGAAGGAGGCAGCGGCAATGGAAGTGGTACAGACAAGGGCGCTTTCTAAAGTTTATGGGAAAAAAAGAGCGGTGGATGAATTGTCGATGACGGTCCATGAGGGTGACATTTACGGATTTATAGGAAAAAATGGAGCCGGAAAATCAACGGCGCTGAAGATGCTGTGTTCGCTGGCGGCTCCCACGTCGGGAGAGATTGCCATATTTGGAAGGCCGGTTACGGACAGCGTGTCCAGAAAAAGGACAGGGATCCTGATTGAAAGTCCCGGCATTTACCCCGGACTGGGCGCGGAAGATAATATGATGCAGAAGGCGGTCTGCCTGGGGTTGGTGGATGGAAAAAAGAAGGTGCGGGAGCTGCTTTCCCTGGTAGGCCTTTCCGATACCGGGAAAAAGAAAACGAAACAGTTTTCCATGGGCATGAAGCAGAGACTGGGAATCGCCATGGCCCTGCTGGGCAGTCCCGATCTGCTGATTCTGGACGAGCCGGTAAACGGTCTGGATCCGGAGGGGATAGTAAAGGTACGCGCGCTGCTTCAGACACTGAACCAGGAGAGGGGCATCACAATCCTGATCAGCTCGCATATCCTGGGTGAGCTGGGAAAGCTGGCGACCCGCTACGGGGTGATTCGGGATGGCAGGATGGTGCAGGAGATCACAGCGCAGCAGCTGGAAGAAAACTGCAGGGACTATCTGCATGTAAGGGTAAACCGGCCGAAGGAAGCGGCGGTGTGCCTGGAAAAGAAGCTGGGCCTGACCCAGTATGAGGTGCGTCCGGAGGGGCGGCTGCAGATTTACGGCAGCTGTGACGGCGGAGAGGTGAGCAATGCGCTCACGCAGGAGGGGATTGTGATACAGGAGCTGTACCGTCACCGGAGGGATACAGAAGAATATTTCCTGGAAATGATGGGAGGCGGAGAGAATGCTTAATATGCTGAGAATGGATCTTCGCCGTATGTTTCGTTCCAGAATGTTCTATATCGCTTTCCTCTGCCTGACTGCAGGAATCCTGATAATGATCATTATGCTTCACACAATAACGGATCCGGAGCTTCGTGAGCAGGCGATTGACGCGGGAATGAAATTCACCACCACGAATGATTCGGATTTCGATGAAATCAGGCAGATGTCGGAAACAGAGGCGCTCTGTTCCACTATTTACAGCGGCGGATTTTTCTTTGTTGCGCTTTATGTTGTTGCGGTTCTGTTTCTCTGTTCTGATTTCAGCAGCGGCTTTGCCAAAAACATTTTTTCCTATAATGGAGGACGATGGAGTTATTTCGCCGGCAAAATGATCTGCATGTCGGTGGTCTGCGCTGTCTGGATAGCCGGATCCATGTTGGTTTTCCGGGTAATATGCAGGATTTGCGGTATGTACTTTGCGCCGGATGAACCGGGCGTCTATGCGGCTTTTTTCCTGGGATATCTGTTAATCGGGGCGGCTTATATGGCGCAGGGCCTCTTCCTCAGCGTGATGTTCAGAAGCGAGGGCGCCGGGATTGCGGCGGCAATCGTCGTGCCGGGCGGGATTCTGATAGTTATGGTGGAATCAATGCTTGGAAACTGGGGGCTTTCCATTAATGATATGACGTTATATGGCTGTGTGCAGAATATGACAGGATATCTTGTACAGGGGGATTCCTTTATGAAAGGCGCTGTAGTGGCAGGCGTGTGGCTGGTAATCTGGTCGGCAGCCAGTCTCTGGCCGCTGTATAAAAAGGATATTTAGTAAGAAAAAATCGTAATAGTCCAACTGCCGGAACTATTACAGGAAAAGAATTGTTCCCTATAAGGAGGGCGCATGAACTGGATAATCATGGGACTGGGCGCGGCTTTGCTGCTGTCGCTCCTCCGGCTATGGCGTTGTGAAAGGCAGCTGAAGGACTGGGCGGAGCAGCTGGAGGAAACGGATGAAAACAGTAACCTGCGGTTGGGCACAAGTGTGCGCAGCCGCGCTTTCCTGCGCTGCTGCAGGGCAATGAACCATCGGCTGGAAAACGGGCAGCAGGCGCGGATACGCCTGGAAAATATGAGCAGGGAACTGAAATATACCGTATCCTGCGTCTCTCACGATATCTGCACTCCGCTGACAGGAGCGATGGGCTACCTGCAGCTTCTGGAAAACACTCCGGATGCTGCCAGGCAGAAGGAATACATCTCCATTATCCGCCGGAGGATGGAGGATTTGGAGGGACTGCTGGAGGAACTGTTCTTATTTTCCAAGCTGTCCAATGAAGAATACAGCATCGAATGCTCGGAAACAGCGCCGTTCCCCGTGCTCTGCGATGTGCTGGCAGGCTTCTATTACAGGCTTACGGCCGCGGGTGTGGAGCCGGCAGTGGAATTTGTGGAAGAGGAAAGAGGCGTCTGGGGATCGGAGGAAGCGCTGCGCCGGATTTTTTCCAACCTGCTGCAGAATGCGCTGCGTTACGGAAGCGGGCGGCTGGAAATTAAAAGACAGGGAAACCGGATCATGTTTACCAATCCCGTAAAACAGCCGGAAACACTGGATGCGGACCGGCTGTTTGACCGTTTTTACCGTTCGGATGCGGCAAGGCATACCGGCGGCGCCGGACTGGGGCTGGCCAGTGTGAAAGGGCTGATGGAGAAAATGGGAGGAAGCGCTGCCGCGGCGGTGGAAGCCGGGCAGCTGACAATTATCCTGGAATTCAAAGCCCCGGGAAATTTGTGATATTTGCCTTCCGGTACTGCCCGGGAGGCATTCCTGTATATTTGCGGAAGGCCCTGTTTAAGTGGAATTCGTCATAGAAGCCGAAATTGACAGCCACCGTCTGCAGCTTTGCCTCAGGATAATCCAGGAGGAACTGCTGGACCATATGCATTTTTTCTTCCATCTGGTATTGATAGAAGGTTTTTCCATATTGGAGCTGAAAACGCCGGTTCAGCGTCCTGGCGCAGATGCCAAGCAGATCCGAAAGCTCCCCCGCGGTAAAGAACTTCTGTGGATTTTGGGCCAGCAGGGAAACGGACCGCAGCAGTATTTCATCATGAAAATGCGCTTCCTGTCCGCAGCATTCCTCCAGCTCCAGAAGCAGCAGTTCAAACAGCGTGTCCAGTTTCCGGTCCCGCCGGGGCGCAGGCTCATGCCAGATGGAGACAAGCTCCTGAAACAGCAGTTTTACCCGCGGCCGGCCGCCACAGTGAATCAGAGGGGGAAGAAGCGCGCCTTCGGAGGGTGTTTCCTTGCCGCACTGGAAGGTATCCTTATGTCCGGCGCCGATATGGAAGTATATGGTCTGCGTCCCGGGGAGGCAGTCCCTGACGCCGAAGTGATGCTGTCCGGCGTGCAGTATGAGCACATCGTCGTTTTCCATGAAAAAGGCTTCCCTGCCCTGGAAGATTTCCCATTGTCCATTTAGCATATATACAAAATCGTGCTCCTGCATGACACGGTCCGGATGGAGACAGCCCTGGGCATAGTAAATATAGCTTGCCGCGCTGATTTTCCTGGGGGATCCGAAGCTGTAAAAGGGCATCCGCAATCACCTTCTTTTTTTAGTATGAGTCCATAATATACATTTTTATTCCTCTTTGTCAATGGACGTTGGCGGGAGGATTTTTTATACTATAGAAAACCGCGGCAGGACAGACAGGTCTGCGCCGTAAGGAATGGGAAAGGAAGAATGAAGGATGAAAAAATTAAATGTAGTGCTTGTGGGTCTGGGCTTTGGAGGGGCGTTTGTCCCGATTTATAAGGATCATCCCGCCGTAGGGAACATTGGGATTTTTGATACGGATACCGGGCGGATGGAGGAATTCGCCCGGACGCACGGCATTCAAAGGCAGTATCACAGCTTTGATGAAATACTGCGGGATAAGGAAGTGGATGCGGTTCATCTGGTAACGCCGATTCCGCTGCATGCAGAACAGACGGTGGCCGTACTGGATTCCGGAAAGCATTGTGCCTGCACCGTGCCGATGGCGACATCCCTGGAGGATCTGGAGCGGATTACCGCCGCGGTGAGAAGAAGCGGGAAAAAATATATGATGATGGAAACCACGCTTTATACCAGGCAGTTTTTCTATGCCAGGCAGATGCTGGAAAACGGGGAATTCGGTAAAATTCAGTTCCTGCGCGGCTCCCATTACCAGGATATGGCGAACTGGCCTTCCTACTGGATGGGGCTTCCCCCGATGTGGTACGGGACCCATGCCATCGCGCCCATGCGGGTTATGGCAGGATCGAGGATACAGAAGGTGCATTGCTTCGGCTCCGGCAACATGGAGGAATGGCTTACCAGACAGTACCAGAACCCGTATCCTGTGGAAACGGCAATCTTCTCCTTTGAAAACGGGCTGAAGGGGGAGGCTACGAGGACGCTGTTTGAAACGGCCAGGGTTTATCAGGAGGGTATGTTTATTTATGGCAGTGAAGCGAGCTTTGAATGGGGCTTTGCAGACGATGATGATCCGGTGATTACAACCGCACAGAGGGCGGAGGACGGAAGGAGAGGCGGAACCACGTCGGTGGAGGCGCGGGTGATGCCCAACTTTTATGAGATGCTGCCCAGGGAAATCCAGAAGCATACGGTCGGTGGCAATTATGATCCGCTCAATCCCCAGGATTCCCTTATCAGCGGCGCGGCGGGCGGCCATCACGGGTCGCATCCCCATCTGGTGAATGAATTCCTCAAAAGCATTCTGGAAGACAGGAAGCCTGCTGTGGATGAGGTGCTGGGAGGCAATATTACCGCGGCGGGAATCTGCGCGCATATTTCTGCCATGAAGGATGGGGCGGAGGTTGTGGTGCCGGAGTTTTAAAGCCGGAGTTTTATATGGTAAAATAGCAGTTGCAAATAACAATAATTTGACGTATGGTGCCGTAATTTTTTTACGGCACCATATTGCTGCTTTAGGAGAAAAAGGGTATACTGTGTGTGATTATCAGGTTTTAGGATAGAAGGTAGCTGATTAGTAAGATGATTATCTATGGCAGCAATGCGACCATAAAACAAATTTGGGAAAAATGTAAAGGAGAAAATCATGAGCGGAGTCGTAGGAAGCAGCACAGTGACACAGGTAGGATTTATTGTAAGAGACATTTATGAAACAAAAAAGAAATGGGCGCAGTTTCTCGGCGTAGAGGAACCACCGGCAGTGGAGGCGGGGGACTATGCGGTGACCCAGACCGAATACAAGGGACAGCCTGCGCCCGGCGCACAGAGTCTTCTGGCATTCTTTGATGTAGGGCCGGGACTGCAGCTGGAATTGATCCAGCCCAACGAAGAGCCTTCCACCTGGAGAGAATTCCTGGACAAGCACGGCGAAGGCGTACATCACCTGGCCTTTAACGTAAATGGTATGAATATGCAGCAGGCGGTGGTAAACTGTCAGGATTTTGGAATGACGCTGGAACAGAAGGGGGAATACGGCAGCGGAGACGGCAGGTATGCTTATCTGTCGGCTGAGAAGGATCTTAAGGTATTGATTGAGCTTCTGGAGAGTGATCACAAGTAAAATACCCACAGCGGCCGTCAAAAAGAACAAAGCGGGCAACGCATGTCCGTATTCCCATTGTTAAGGAAAGGGAAAACAAAAAAGAGGAGGGCAAATCATATGCGAATTGGATTATCTTCATCATTAAAGCATGATACCCCGTCACAATGGGCGGAGAAAATGAAAGGGCTGGGCTGTGGGGCAGTAGTGTTCCCGGTGGATTATACGGCGCCGGAGGAACTGATTGAGGCTTATGCAGGGGCGGCAAAAAAGGCCGGCCTTGTCATTGCGGAGGTGGGCGCCTGGTGCAATCCGGTGGCGCCGGCAGAAACAGAGCGCAGGGCGGCCATGGAGCGCTGCATCGGACAGCTGAAGCTGGCGGACAAAATAGGCGCCAACTGCTGTGTAAATATCGCCGGAAGCACAGGGAGCAGATGGGACGGCGCCTATAAGGAGAATTTCTCTGAAGAGCATTGGGAAAAGACGGTGAAATCCATCCAGGAGATCATCGATGCCGCTGCGCCGGTGAATACATACTATACGATTGAACCTATGCCCTGGATGGTGCCAAAGGATCCGGAGGAATATGAACGCCTGATTGCGGCTGTGGACAGAGAACGGTTTGCAGTGCACATGGATCTGGCAAACTGGATTACCAGTCCGGAAAAATATTTTAATAATGAAGACTTTATGGAAAAATGCTTCGATAAGCTGGGGAGCCATATCAAAAGCTGCCACATTAAGGACGTATGCCTTCAGGCGGAGTTTACCTTCCAGCTGAAGGAGACAGCCTGCGGGGAAGGAATTCTGAATCTGGAAAAATATGCCCGGCTGGCGGACAGAGTAAACCCGCAGATGCCCATGATCATTGAGCATCTCCATTCGGACGATGAATATCTGGAAAGCATCGCCTATCTGAAGGCAAGATTGGAAAAAGCCGGAATCCGTATGTGCAATTAAGCGCTCTGCGGAACCGTTATCATATTGAACTGCTGATATAAAGGGAGGACATCACCAATGGGAAAGTACTATCTGGACATGGAAAAATATAAACAGCTGGCCCGCCAGGCTGTGGCGGAGGGCTGCGTTCTGTTGAAAAACGAGAACAACACGCTGCCGGTAAAGAAAGGGGAAACTGTTTCCGTATTCGGCAGAATACAGCTGAATTATTATAAAAGCGGCACCGGCTCAGGCGGGCTAGTAAATACCCGCTATGTGACAGGAATCCTGGATGCGCTGCGCCAGGAAAAGGAGATACACGTCAACGAAGAGCTGGCGGCAGTCTACGAAAAATGGTGCGAAGGGCACCCTTTTGATAAGGGAAAGGGATGGGGACAGGAGCCATGGTCCCAGGAAGAAATGCCTTTGCCGGACAATGTGGCAAAAAGAGCCGCTCAGATAAGCGACGTGGCTCTGGTTATCATCGGAAGGACCGCCGGAGAGGATCAGGATACCAAGGCTGAACCGGGAAGCTACCTGCTTACGGAAGAAGAGGAGGCCATGATCCGTACGGTAAGCAGACATTTTACCAGGACGGCGGTACTTTTGAATGTGGGAAATATCATTGATATGAAATGGGTGGAGACCTGTAAGCCCTCCGCTGTTCTTTATGTATGGCAGGGCGGAATGGAGGGCGGCAGCGGCGTTGCCGACGTGCTGACCGGCAGGGTAAACCCCTGCGGCCGTCTGAGCGATACTATCGCCCGTTCCATAGAAGATTACCCGTCCTCCTCCTGCTTTGGCGATCAGTACAGGAATTTTTATACGGAAGACATCTACGTGGGATACCGTTATTTTGAAACAACAGCCAAAGACAAAGTGCTTTACCCGTTCGGATTTGGATTGTCCTATACACATTTTTCCATGAAAACACTGGAATTTGCAGAGGACAGCGATTCCGTATCCTTAAAAATAGCAGTTGCGAATGAAGGAGAATTTCCCGGCCGCCAGGTAGTGCAGGTCTATGTTAACCCGCCCCAGGGAGTTCTGGGGAAGCCGCTGCGCAGCCTGGCCTCGTTTGCCAAGACCAGGGTGCTTATGCCGGGAGAAAAAGAGGAGCTTCCGTTTACTATATGGAAAAAGGAATTGGCTTCCTATGATGACAGCGGCGCGACGGGACATAAATCCTGTTATGTCTTAGAGGAAGGCGCTTACCGCTTTTTTGCGGGAGAGGATGTGAGAAGCGCCGCTTTATGCGGCTCCTTTACGCAGCCGGAGCTGAAGGTGACACAGCAGCTTGAGGAAGCGCTGGCGCCTGTGACTCCGTTTTTCCGCTTGAAGCCGGAGGCTGTCTGCGATAAAAAGACTGCGGAAGAGGCTGATGATTCCCTGGAACTGGAAATGGAAAAGGAGGCTGTGCCCCTGCGCACCATAAGCCTTGTGGACCGGATTCGGGAAAACAGGCCCGAAGCTGCGGCCTGCAGCGGCGATAAGGGCATTACCCTGGGAGATGTATATGATAAAAAGGCGGAACTGGACGAATTCCTTTCCCAGCTGACCGATGAGGATCTTGCCTGTATCGTGCGCGGGGAAGGAATGTGTTCCCCTAAGGTGACTCCGGGAACGGCAGGCGCCTTCGGCGGCGTGACGGACAGGCTGAAGGACTTCGGCATCCCGGTGGGCTGCTGTGCCGACGGCCCTTCCGGCATACGTATGGACTGCGGCACCCATGCCTTCAGCCTGCCCAACGGGACCTGCCTGGCCTGTACCTTTAATGAAGCGTTAGTGGAAGCCCTCTTTGAAATGGAAGGGCTGGAGCTGAGAAGAAACCGGGTGGATCTTCTTCTGGGGCCGGGAATGAATATCCACAGGAATCCGCTGAACGGAAGGAATTTCGAATATTTTTCAGAGGATCCCTATCTGACTGGGAAAATGGCGGCAGTCCAGCTGAAGGGCATGGGAAAAGCGGGCACCAGCGGAACGATCAAGCATTTCGCCGGAAATAACCAGGAATTTTCAAGGAATCTGGCGGATTCGGTGATTTCAGAAAGAGCGCTGCGTGAAATTTATCTGAGGGGCTTTGAGATTGCGGTGAAGGAAGGCGGGGCGATCTCCATTATGAGCACCTACGGCCCGGTGAACGGCCTGTGGACCGCCGGAAGCTATGACCTGCTGACCACGATCCTGCGGAAGGAATGGGGCTTTGACGGCCTGGTGATGACGGACTGGTGGGCGAAGATGAACGATGAGGGGCAGGATGGAGATACCCGCAACACGGCGGCCATGGTGCGCGGGCAGAACGATGTATACATGGTGGTATCAGACGCTGCGTCAAACAGCGCCCAGGACAATACCCTGGAAGGCCTGGCCGACGGCAGGATTACCAGAGGTGAGCTGCTGCGCAGCGCCCGGAATATCTGCAGCGTACTGATGCGTCTGCCTGTTATGGATCGGTTCCTCAACCGGATTTCAGAGGAAGAACTGAAGGAACAGAGGGAAAGCGCGGGAGAGGATGCACAGTTCCTGGATTTGAAATATCAGGAGGTGGATCGGGATACGCCGCTGGATATTTCAGGGATTTCCACGGAGAAGGGGGCTTCCTCCGTGCTGGGAGTGAAGCTTCTCCATCAGGGAATTTACGCCATTCAGATCAAAGCCAGATGTGATGCGGGCGAGCTGGCCCAGGTGCCCATGTCTATCTTTATGAACCATGGAGTGGTAATCACCTTTACCATCAACGGCACCCAGGGGGAATGGGTGGTACGCTCCTCAGATTTGGGAGAATTCCGTTTCCCGCACCAGTATCTGAAGTTTTATTTCGGCCAGTCAGGCCTGGAGCTGGGAGAAGTGAGAATGATTTTAAAGGAAGAACTGCAGTAACGGTTTGGACGTAAGAATACCGGAAGGAAGAGAATGTTTTATGATGAACCATAAATGCGGCTGCCAGGTCACGGATGCGGTGATATTTGATATGGACGGCGTGATAGTGGACAGTGAAATGCTGTATCTGAACTTACGCTGGCAGTTTGCCAGGGAGAAAAATCCGGAAGTGACGCTGGAAGAGCTGTATCCCACGGTGGGCCGCTCCTCGGAAGGCAGCTGGTCCCTTGTGGCGGAGGCGGTGCATAACGGAATGACCTGGCAGGAGCTTCTGGCGGAATACCGGAAAACCGTGGTATGCACCTATGCCTCGATTGATTTTGCAAGTGTGTTCCGCAGGGAAATACCGGGGGTGCTGGAGAGTCTGAAGCAGCGGGGAATCCGGCTGGCATTGGCCTCCTCCAACGGTCTTTCCATTGTGGAAAAAATCCTTACGGATAACGGCATACGCCCTTATTTCGAGGTGGTGGTCAGCGGAGAGAGCTTCCGGCGCAGTAAGCCGGATCCGGAAATTTATCTGCACACGGCTTCCTGCCTGGGAGTGGAGCCGCAGCGCTGTCTGGTGGCGGAGGATTCCACCGCAGGCATTACGGCGGCCCACCTGGCCGGGATGAGGGTCGCCGCGGTGGTGGATGACAGGTTTGGCTTTGACAGGTCGCTGGCAGATTATGAGGTGAAACAGATCTCAGATATTCTGCAGCTGGTCGAAGGGAAAACGGATGAAAAAACGGGTGGACAGGATAAATAGAAAAGCAGTAACGGTTCAGCCTGCTGAGCTGTTATCGAAAAAGGGCTGACGCATGGAGGCGGCAGACGGGAGGCGCTGTTGTTTTACAAGGCTGCGGAACATAAGGTAATTATAAAGGATACTGCCATGGATTATGTGGAATTCGGCTATGGCAGCAGGCCGCTCATAATTTTGCCCGGACTGGGCGACGGGTTGAGAACCGTTCACGGTCAGGCCGTCAATCTTGCTTTTTACTACAGGAAGATTGCCCCCTATTACCGGGTGTATATTTTCAGCAGAAAAAATAAGCTGGAAGAGGGTTGTACGACGAAGGATATGGCAGAGGATCTGTGGCTGGCGCTGGAACAGCTGCGTCCATGGAATACGGAAAAAATTTACCTCATGGGGATATCCCAGGGCGGTATGATTGCCCAGCATTTTACCATAGCCCATCCGGATATTGTGGAAAAACTTGTTCTGGGGGTGACTGCGTCCAGGCAGAACAAAATCCTGAAAAATGCTGTTACCGGGTGGATGGAGATGGCGGCAAAGGGCGATTACAGATCGCTGATGACAGATACAAGCGAGAAGACATATTCCCTGAAAACACTGAAAAAATACAGGCCTCTTTATCCGCTGCTGTGCAGGGTGGGAAAGCCGGAGGATTTCAGCCGGTTCCTCATCCAGGCGGAGTCCTGCCTCACCCATAATGCCTATGAAGAGCTTTCCGGGATAAGCTGCCCCGTCCTTATCCTGGGAGGAGGCGACGATAAAATTGTGGGGACAGATGCCGCGCCGGAAATGGCAGAAAAAATCAAGCAGTGTAAAATGAAAATTTATGAAGGACTGGGACATGGCGCTTATGATGAAACTGAGGATTTCAACCGCCAGGTCATGGATTTCCTGAATGAGACAGCTTTGGAGGAAAACGTATGAGAAGAAAAGACAGAGAAATTACGGAACCGGCCAAAATACGGGAGATTATTGAAGCCAGCCATTGCTGCAGGCTGGGTTTTTTTGACGGAAAAGAGGTTTACATTGTCCCTCTGAGCTTCGGTTATGAAGAAGAGGAGGGCAGGAGATTTTTCTATTTCCACAGCGCAAGGGAAGGCAGGAAAATCGATTTGATTTCGGCAGCGCCTTCTGTGGGGTTTGAACTGGATACGAATTATGAGCTTGTGGAAGGGGATCTGGCATGTAATCATTCCGCGCGTTTTCAGAGCGTAATCGGTACGGGCCGCGTCAGCTTTGTGGATGCAGCGGAGGAAAGAAAGGCGGCGCTGCAAAGCATCATGCGCCATAATACCGGCAGGGACGACTGGGAGTTTTCGGATGCGATGGCAGAAGCGGTGCGCATCCTCAGGCTGGACGTGACGGAGCTGTCCTGCAAGGAGCATCCGTAGAAGCTTTTGCCAGGCAGGCCGGAGCTGCTGCACGGCGGCTTTTTGCCTTTTGCCGTCGGCAGCAGATAAATCAACGATGCGTTTTTTTACATAGATCTTGTATTCAGGCAATCACAACTCGTTAATAGTGTCTGTAACCGCCATATTACGAATACGCTTTGCTGGTGTGTGAACCGCAGCAATACACGAAAATGAAATCAATAAAATAATAATTGCTATTGGAGTGACAGGAATTTTCCATACGCCGCCAAAATGGCTTAAAATAATCTTCACATAAATAAGATAGTGAAGCAGCAGGCCGAGTACAATTCCAACAATCGTACCGCTGGCAGCGTATGTAACGGCTTCGGCAGCTATCATTTTCGTTACTTGCCGGCTTTCCATGCCAACAGCGCGCATTGCGCCATATTGCTTAATCCTTGCAGATACGCCTATGGAAATACTGTTCATAATATTCAGCACGGTGATAAGGGAAATAATCGCCAGAAAACCGTATGCTGCAAGACGGAACACCCAGTAGGAGCCGTTGACATCTCTATTTTCTTCCCTATTATCCAAAAACAGATAATCACCAGCCAGATCACAAATTCTATTTACGTCTGCCTCAGAAACATCTTTTTCCAGCATCACACTAACCATCATATAGTTTTGTTCACCCAGTAGGCGTGTATAGGTTTCTTCCGAGCAGACCATTGTAGCCGAACCGCTGACGCTTCCCACTCCCTCGGAAACGATACATGCAATTTCAATTTCTTCACCTCCGATTTTAATCTTATCGCCAACGCTTAGCCGTTTATCCTGATTATAGATTGCCAACGCATAGCCGGAATTTCCATAGACCTTTGATAAATCGCCGCTCATAACAGAGTTCTTGAAATTGTCAATCATGAACTTATTATAAGAGAAAAGATCAACCGTTTCTGCCCTTCCATTAATTTCAACAGGGTATGCAGCATTAAGCATAGTACCAAAAACAGTTTTCACACCGGGTATTTCTGAAATTTCTTCTACCAGATCCCTGGTTACAGAATTTGCATCATTTTCACTGCTGATTGTAATGTCTGGTGTAAAGTCGCTTATAGACGGGAGCAGCTTATGCACAAGATCAAGGCAGGCGGAAAATGCAAGAAACAGGACGATCATAAGGGCAGAGGAACCTGTAATAAGCAGAAGATTTTTCTTTGCGCCGGTTGCATGATGAATACCCAAAGAAGTTTCCACTTTGAAAAACCTTATTTTTGTGATGCGGCTAACCTTTTTCGATACATTTGCATTGCCGGATACTGCTGCTACTGGCGAAACCCGTGCTGCCTGCTTCGCAGGGGAATGGGCGGCAATGAATACAGTGACAACACCAACGGCAGCGCCGCTGAGAATACCGCTTATGCTTACTGCAAAAAGCGGCATATCCACCCACTCGCCTTTTACCAAAATTTTTAAAACCGCGCATAATATCCAGCAGGTTATGGTTCCCAAGGCACAACCGATCGGAATTGCTGTTTTACACCAGTTCAATGCCTCAAGCCGTACAAAACGTATGATTTGCTGTTTACTGGCACCAATACAACGCATCATCCCAAAAAATGCTGTACGTTGTGTCACATTGCTGTTCATACAGCTTGAAATCATAAAAACGCCTGAAACTAAAATGATAATGAAACAGACGGCTGCCAGAGGATAGAGCTGGCTTACACTTTTATTGCTGCTGGCTCCCAATATTCCCAAAAGACCCATATTTTCTTTTACATTTGCGGCGGTAAGATTGTATTGCTGCTTCAAGTCTGCAATCGCTTTTTTCAGGCCGCTTTCTTTTTTAAAGCGAATGTAGAATTGAGAGGCGGGCTCCGTACCGTTCATGGCAGAAATTTCATCAAATGCCGCCCGGTTCATATACACACAGGTTCCGTCAATAATATTGTTAAATTCAGTATCATCCTCATAGAAGCCGGAAATGGTATATTCAAAATCCCCCGCAGGTGTATTTAAGGTAATCCTGTCGCCAACCGTAATTCCGAATAAATCTTTTGCGTCAGCACTAAGGGCAGCTTCCTTTTCACTTTGCGGATAAGAACCCTCCAACGGGTAATTCATAATATTTGTTGTGTATGTTTCCTCAACACCATACAAAGCAGCATTTTTACCGCCTGTGTAATAACCTTGATCTGCACTGGTGTTCATTTCGTTGTACCATGAAGAAAAAGCAACATCAGAGGTTTCCATAATCTGTTTCGCTTCATTCTCCGGTACATTTTGGAGGGCAATGTGCCAGTCCCCTTGATTGTGGCGCATTGTAGTGGTTTCTGCCTTTGTCCACATCTCTGCCATGGAAAAAATAGACGTTACCAGAAATACCGCAAGAATAATACAAATGCGGGTCATACGGCTTTGGCGTTTATGGACGCGTGCAGAAATAGGCACAAGGCTAAGGTAGCTTTTCATTCGCGGCACCTCCCAAAATCGGTCAGCTGCCCGTCGGATACCTGCAAAATCCTGTCGGCTGTCTGTGCGATACTTCTGCTATGGGTAATCATTACAATGGTCTGCTCATATTTTCTGGACGCCTCTTTCAGTAATGCAATGACTTCACTTGTATTTTGTGTATCAAGATTTCCGGTCGGTTCGTCGGCAAGTATCAGCGCCGGACGTGTCATTAAAGCGCGTCCGATTGCCACACGCTGCTGCTGGCCGCCGGAAAGCTGACTGGGAAGATGGCGGCGGCGTTCTTTTAGGTTAAGGACAGTAAGCAGCTCTTCCAGATATTTCATGTCCGGCTTCTGATAGTCAAGCAATACGGGAAAAACAATGTTCTGCTCCACGGTTAATTCCGGTATCAGGTTAAAACTCTGAAAAATAAAGCCAATATTCCTGCGCCGGAAAACGGTCAGATTACGTTCTTTCATAGAGAAGATGTCCTTGCCGTCAATAAACACCTTGCCGGAGGTGGGCGTATCCAGAGCCCCCACCATGTTCAGAAGCGTACTTTTTCCGGAGCCGGACTCCCCAACGACGGCAACAAATTCTCCTTTGGGGACAGAAAACGTCGCTTGTTTTAATGCGTGTACGGCAACTTCGCCATTTCCATAAGTTTTTGAAATATTTTTAACTTCTAATAAATCCATTCTATTAACACCTCTTTCTGTTTTGATATAAAAAGAGTAGCATACGAACCCTACTGCGAGATGACGCACAGCCTACAATTTTGTAGGAATCAGAAAATTGATGGTAAATGTAGTTCCAACACCTGATAAGCTGTTTCTTTTGATTGTTCCATTATGCGCCTTAATAATAGTTTTTGTCAAAGGAAGCAAAAAAGAGTAAAATAAAGTATAAAAATAAGGAAAAGGGGATTTTAAATGGACGGTATACTTCATATTGTCAGTAAGGACAAGGATTACTGGAAAAACAGAAAAGTAGGAAATATCCCTGCAGGCGAAGACACACTGGAGCTGACAGGGGGAAAGAAACAGGAAATCCTGGGTTTCGGCGGCTGTTTTAATGAGCTGGGCTGGGATGCGCTGCTGAAAACGGAGCCTTCGGTACGGGAGAATTTTATCAGGGAGCTTTACGCTATATCAGGGAAGCGCAGAAATAATGTCCCGAATTAGAGCTTTTTGCCTCTCCCTGGAGTCCTCCCACCTGGATGAAGACGAAGAAGGTCTATAATTACGGACGGATCCGCATGGAAGAGAGGGTGCTGGACGCCTATGCAAGATATTTTGTGAAATTTGTAGAGGCCTATAAGGAGCTGGGTATCCCGGTGTCCATGGTTCATGTACAGAATGAGCCCATGGCGGATCAGAAGTTTCCCTCCTGCCTGTGGCATGGCAGCGATATGAGCGATTTTATCAAAGGATATCTGGGGCCGGCCTTTGAAAAAAGCGGCCTGGGAACCTAGATCTGGCTGGGGACGATAAACGGTCCCTTTGTGGATTTCCGCTGGCCGGGCTACGGCGCGCCCTATGAAGAATTTTATGATCAGTTTGCAAATACGATCTTAAGCGATAAGGAGGCCAGAAAATATCTGACGGGAGTAGGCGTGCAGTGGGGCGGAAAGCATCAGCTGGAGCAGATCGGGGCGAGTTTCCCGGAAATGCATATTATGCAGACGGAAAGCGAGTGCGGAGACGGGAAAAATGAATGGGAGCAGGCGGAATATATTTACTTCCTGATGTATTGATACAGTGGTTGACTTTATGCGATATTTATGTAAATATAAAATAAGATTTTGTATTTGCATAATATAATATTTTTTTTACATGCTAATTAGGGAAGGAAAATCCGCTGAACGCAAAGAAACCGTATTTTGCTCCGCAAAACAAGTAGGAGGACTGCTATGTATATAGAAAGGACCATAGAGCCAACCATCAAAAAAATAAGTGAAACATTTCCCGTATTAATAGTAACAGGGCCAAGGCAGGTAGGAAAAACGACACTGTTAACCCGGCTGGCGGATCCAAATAGAAAAATTGTTTCCCTGGATAATCCGACTATACGTGCATTTGCCAGGAGCGATCCTGAAATGTTCCTGCAAAGGTATGCCCCTCCCGTATTAATAGATGAGGTACAGTATGCGCCTGAATTATTGGACTATATTAAGGGATATGTGGACAGGAAGAAAACATGCGGAGATTTTTGGCTGACCGGTTCACAGACCTTTCATATGATGAAAAAAGTGACGGAGTCTCTGGCCGGCAGGGCAGGGATTGTAAAAATGCAGGGACTTAGCAACAGTGAAATACGCGGGAAACATTTTGCACCGTTTCAGGTTGACATTCCGGAACTGATGAATCGTATGAGTGATACGGAGCCTATGAATATCACACAGATATTTTCCCGTATTTATAAAGGCGCTATGCCACGCTTATATGAAAATGAAAATGTTGATAAAGAACAATATTATGAATCTTATCTGGAGACATATATCAGCCGCGATATCAAAGACCTGACTCAGGTTGCGGATGAATTGAGTTTCCTTAATTTTATGACAGTTGTCGCAGCGCGTACCGCAACAAATGTTAATTATGAAGCTTTGGCGGGCGAGGTTGGAGTTTCAGCGCCCACAGTGAAGCAGTGGATGTCCATATTGGTTTCTTCCGGCCTTGTTGCATTAATCCCTGCATTTTCCAATAATGCTCTGAAGCGTGTCATCAAGGCCCCGAGAATGTATTTTCTGGATACCGGATTATGTTCCCATCTGACAAGATGGAGCAGTGCGGAGGTTATGGAGCGCGGTGCCATGGACGGGCAGTTTTTTGAAACCTGGGTGGTGTCTGAAATATACAAAAGTTATATAAATGCCGGAAAGAATCCGCCGCTCTATTTTTACAGGGACAGCAATAAGAAAGAAATTGATTTGATTATTTATCAGGATGGAATTGTAAGTCCGGTGGAAATAAAGAAAGGCTCGGCACCTAAGGATGCTGTTAAGAATTTTTCTGTTCTGAATCCGATAGAAGAGGAGGCTGCTTCGGAGGATGTATTTTCAGGGACAGCGCATCTGAAAACAAAAGTCGGCACCGGCGCGGTAGTATGTATGCCGCCTGATTTAATTCCTGTTGATCGGAAAAACTGGTATGTGCCGGCATGGATTATTTAGACGGAGCTGGAAGATGGGGCACATTTTGTACAGGCGGATTCCGCCTGCAATAAAAAATTTATAAAACTGCCTGTGGAAAAATGCGCGGGCATAATCAGGGAGCCTGGATGCAGGCTCCCTTTTATATTCAGGCAACTTATGGTTGCGAAAAAGAACTTTCAAAATGATGGTAAGTAAAACACCTTCTGTGTATAATAATCAGTAACAGTTCAGGACAGCGGAAATAATTACTAAAAAAGGGAGGTTTGCTGATGAAGTTGGCAGAGAAGATTATGGAATTAAGAAAAGCAAACGCTATGACGCAGGAGGAACTTGCTTCCATCTGTAATGTGAGTAGGCAGTCTATTTCTAAATGGGAGGCGGATATAGCATTGCCGGAAACTGAAAAAATACTGTTATTGGGTAATATATTTCATGTTTCTATGGATGTGTTATTAAAGGATGAGCTGACATTAGGAGAGGTTAAAGAGGTGCATAGCTGCGGAACCAATGCTGTTCAAGGGAAAAAGAAGGAAATATATGAGGGCGTATTGATAAAGGAAAGCGTAAACGACGAGAATATTATTGATTTTTTGAATATCCACAAGATTGAATTATGGAATACAGGCGGAAAACCGAAATACTGGACAGCTCTTTTTTTTACCAGTGATAAGCAGGATTTGCCGGAACAAATGGCCAAAGTTATGGTTTCGGATACGGAAGGTGGTCAAAATTGGTTCGTTGATTTCAAAGCCGGAAATGAGAAATATATCGTATTCAAAGATAAAATATTAAAATACCGGATCGGTAACCAATCTGAGAAAGAAAATGTATGTGCTGAATGTCGCAAAATGGGTATTTCCGATGGAGAAATGAATTGGTCAGAATAGGAGAGCCGGCATGAGAGTAATATTAACATCAGCGGGGTTGGAAACAGAAGAGATTAAAGAGTGTTTTGTGAAAATGACAGGAAAAAAGATGGCAAACGTAAAGGCATTATTTATTCCGACAGCCGCCACAGATGCAGGAGCAATAGAAGTGTTGCCGAAATGGAATGGTAATCGGTGTGAGTGCAGGGAGCCTTCTTTTCTCTAATAATTTAGCTGGTAACTTGGGGTTAATAAATACAAAATTAGATGTACATTGTCAAGAAGGAGAGACGAGAGGTAAGTTAGCATATCCCTTAAAGGACAATGTGAGATTAACAAATACCTGTGCACTTGTTGTGCGGGCATTACCAGATGAATTAGAGATAATCGGCGAATAGGAAGACGAACAATGTTTGAAGGATTTAATGAGTCTACAATAGGGTATTATCAGGCAATCAGAAAAGATAATTGTAAAAATACGCATAAAGAAAATAAAATGCTATACTTTGATGGCGTGAAATATCCGCTGGAAGAATTGTATTCTGAACTGTATCGATATTTCAGTAAAGCAGACGGGGATTTGCTGGGTAATAAGAGACAATGTATCTCTTCTGCATATAACGATGCACGATTTTGCAGGGATGCTCCGGTTAAGGAGTATTTTTACATACGATTTAAGCTGGACAAGGTGAATAAAAAGAATGCACCTGGCTTTTTTTTCGATGCATCTTTGACAGGGTATAAGTTTGGGTTGAATATCTATAATTCAGATTCAAAAGGTATGGAAAAAATAAGGGAGTATATATTGGATAACAGGAATTTTGCAAAAGGAGTAATTGAAAAGTTTAATGAGTCTGGTTTGCTGGGAGTGCAGGGAGAAAAATATAAAAGAGCATGTTATCCTGAAGAAGATGTGATATTACGGGAGTGGTTGGAGCGCAGGAGAATTTCTTTTGTGCATGAAGATGAATTAAGCGATGTGTTTTTTGGGAGAGATATGCTTGAATGTATGTTAGCTGCATTTGATAGTGTGCAGGATGTGTATTTTATGCTAAAGGAAGCACTGTAATTTAATCATAGGAAAAGGCCTATATTGGAGAACGTTTTCGGGTACGAAACCTGGAAGCGTTCTCCTTTTTACGTGCTACAGGCGGCACATATTTCTATCAGGTGCAATTCGGGATTCCAAAATCCTTTTCTGAAAAATCCTTTGCAATATCTTCCGTCAGAGCAGTATAGATGGCCGCAGTAATCTTTCTGCATGAATTTTTCAAATTTCGGTACAATAAATGTATAGAAAAAGGAGGTTCAATGGATGCAGAGAAATTATGTGGAAGAGACGGCCGTAATTACAGAGGAACTGATAGCTGAGTACAAATCATACTTATATAAGGAAGAAAAGAGCAGGAATACCGTCAGCAAGTATATCCGCGATATCCGGGCGTTTTCAGCTTTTATGGACGGCGGGCAGGTCAGAAAAGAAAATATTCTGGCATGGAAGGAAAAACTGCAGGCCACCCACAGCCCGGCCAGCATAAATTCCATGTTGGCTGCAGTAAATGGCTTTTTTGACTGGCTTCAGCTTCCTGAATTAAAGGTAAAACCTTTGAAAATACAAAGGGAAATTTTTTCAAAGCCGGAGAAGGAACTGACACGGACCGAATATTTACGGCTGGTGGAAACCGCGGAAAAAGAACACAGGCACCGGCTGGCGCTCCTTCTGCAGACCATCTGTTCAACAGGAATCCGGGTATCCGAATTGAAATATATTACTGCGGAAGCAGTGAAGACGGGCCGTGCGGCAGTGGACTGCAAGGGCAAAACCCGTATTGTCCTGCTGCCTTCAGAGCTGGTCCGTGTCCTTGGCCGTTATTGCAGCAGTCAGGGGATTGGGAAGGGAATGATTTTCTGTACAAAAAACGGGAAGCCGCTGGATCGGTCGAATATATGGAAAGAGATGAAGAACCTCTGCGAAAGGGCAAAGGTGGAGCCGGACAAGGTATTTCCCCATAACCTGCGTCACCTGTTTGCGAAGGTATATTATGAAATGGAAAAAGACCTGTCAAAACTGGCGGACCTGCTGGGACATGCCAATGTAGCCACCACGCGCATCTATACCATGGAAAGCGGTGTGAAGCATGTTCGGCAGCTCGAACGGATGGGGCTTGTTTTTGCGGGCAAACAAAAACCACATAATGATGATTATGTGGTAAATAACAGGAAACGGAGAAACTGACGCACATTCCGCGCGGATATTCCCCTCTAAATGGATACGTAAACCAGGCCGGATAAAAAAATCTTTTCCCGGCCTTTTTGTAATGTCAATTACCATAACGACTTCCTTTTTATTTATTCACCGCAGCCGTTACATTTAGTTGTATTTCTCATTTATACATGCTAAAATTAATATGTATTTTATTTTAAGTTATGTTTGTTACCACATAATCATCATTATGTAGTGTTCAACGGGCAGTGAGACAGATTCCTCTGCCGCAGATATCAGAGATAAACGGAGGGAGAGACATACATTGAGAAAAACATTACTGGAAAGTTTGTCAAAAAGAGCCGGGCTGACTTTTTTATCAGACCTGCACTATAAACCCTATTGGCCTGATATCTACGATACACTGAAGGAAATGGAGGCAGAGGATTACACCCTGGAAGAGTGGGAAGAGGCGGCAGAGTATATCCTGGGAAAAGGGGTCGGGCCGTTCGATTCCGCGGAGTCTGTCTATCGTTGTATCCTGCAATGTTTGAAGCTGTACTGAAGCCATAAAAAAAGAGTCTGAATCCAGGCTCTTTTTTTTATGGAAAAGACCTTAAACAGAAATTATAAATTTTGTATGAAACGGTTTTGTCGGACGCATATTAATAAAGATATGAAAAAGAAGGAGGTAAAGCTTATGCTTGACCTGTCAAAATTAACAACAGAGTCCCGGAATCCGGATACTATGGCGCTGGATGAAACGACTCCGCTGGAAATAGCCCGCACGATGAACCAGGAAGACGAAAAAGTGGTGAAGGCGGTGAAAGAGGTGCTGCCCGAAATAGCCACGGCGATCCAATGGGCGACGGAAAGCCTGGAGGCCGGCGGCAGGATTATCTACCTGGGAGCCGGAACCAGCGGAAGGCTGGGCGTGTTGGATGCGGTGGAATGCCCGCCCACCTTCGGCGTGGATCCCTCCCGGGTGGTGGGGCTGATAGCCGGCGGAGAAGGCGCTTTCATAAAAGCGGTGGAAGGTGCGGAGGACAGCCGGACGCTGTGTGAAGAGGATTTGAAAAAACTGGGCCTTACCAGCAAGGATATCGTGATCGGGCTGGCAGCTTCCGGAAGGACGCCCTATGTGATCTACGGCTTGAAATATGCAGCATCCGTCGGCTGCAAAACCGTAGGTATCGCCTGTAATAAAGGTTCGGAGGTGGGCAGACAGGCCCGGCTTGCCATAGAGCCCCAGCCCGGCCCGGAGGTCCTGACCGGCTCCACCCGTCTGAAGGCGGGGACCTGCCAGAAGATGGTGCTGAATATGATTTCCACCGGAAGTATGGTCGGCGTGGGAAAAGCCTATGAAAACCTGATGGTGGATGTGAAGCAGAGCAATGAAAAGCTGGTGGTGCGCGCGCAAAACATCACAATGACGGCCACAGGATGCACAAGGGAAGAAGCGGAGGAAGCGCTGAAGCAGGCAAAGGGACATGTGAAAACTGCGATCACAATGCTTCTCCTTCACTGCAGCGCTTCGGAAGCCGCCAGTAAGCTGGAGGCTGCCCACGGCAAAATCAGGGAAGCCCTTAAAACGAGTACCTTAAAATGAGTAAAAGCTGAGAAAAGGAGGCTGGCAAATGGATTACAGACAAATCAGCATACAGCTGCTGGAAAAGCTGGGCGGCAAAGAAAATATATCCTCCAATGCCGCGTGCATGACAAGGCTGCGCGTGGGCATCCGGGATATGTCCAGGGTGGATCTGGCAGGCGTCAAAAAGGTGGAGGGCGTTCTTGGAGTTGTGGAGAGCAATACCCTGCAGATCGTGTTCGGGCCGGGGAAGGTGAATAAGGTGCTGGAAGAATTTTACCAGCTGACCGGACTGGCCAAGGGCGTGGCGGAGGATCCGGACGCGGCGCCTGCAAAAAAGGAAAACGTGTCGGATCTGACCCGGGAAAACAAAGAAAAACAGAAGGCAAAGCATGACAAACCGGTACAGCGTTTTTTAAAGAAGATTGCCAATATCTTTGTGGCGCTGCTGCCCGGCATCATAGCCGCCGGCCTGATCAACGGCATCTGCAATGTTATCAATGTCTCCACGGACGGCGCGCTGTCCGGGCTGTGGTGGTATGAATGTATCAGGACCATGGGCTGGGCGCTGTTTGCCTACCTTCCCATACTGGTGGGCTTTAATGCGGCAAAGGAATTCGGCGGCTCCGGCGTGCTGGGTGCAATTGCGGGCACGATGTCCATTGCCAATACAGCAATGCCTCTTCTTGCCACCTTTGACGATAAACAGATAACGCTGCCCTTTACCAACGCTGTTTTCAATCCGGCGGCGGGCGGACTCCTAGCCGCGCTTATCGCAGGCGTTTTCTTCGCTTTCCTGGAAAAACAGATACGCAGGATCATGCCGGATATCATCGATACCTTTATCAGCCCGCTGCTTGTGCTGATAATCGGCGGCCTTGCGGTCCTTCTCATCATCCAGCCTGTGGGCGCCATGCTGACGAACGGGATTTTCACGGTACTTACCTTCGTATATGAAAAGCTGGGCGTGGTGGGCGGTTATATCCTTTCCGCCGGCTTCCTTCCCCTTGTGTCCGTGGGACTGCATCAGGCGCTGACGCCAATCCATGCGCTGCTCAACGATCCGGAGGGCGCCACGAAGGGAATCAACTATCTGCTCCCCATTCTGATGATGGCGGGCGGCGGTCAGGTGGGCGCCGGCATTGCGCTGTATTTAAGGACGAAGAACAAGAAGCTTAAGGGCTACATCCGGGATTCCGTCCCGGTAGGAATTCTGGGAATCGGGGAGCCGATGATGTATGCGGTCACCCTGCCGCTGGGCCGTTCGTTTCTGACGGCCTGCCTTGGTTCAGGCTTTGGCGGCGCGGCGGCAGCCCTGTTCCATCTGGGCGCCATTTCCCAGGGAGTATCCGGACTGTTCGGCCTTCTCATTGTCCAGCCGGGGCAGCAGATGGGCTTTGTGGTATCCATCGCGATCGCTTATGCGGGCGGCTTTCTGCTGACCTATTTTTTCGGCGTGGATGAGGACCGGATCAATGAAGTATATGGAGACTGATGGGAATCCCGGCCAGGGAACAGATTTGGAGCAAGGGAAATATTATGAATACAGGAATTTCGCTGTACTTTTCAACCGGAGCGGCAAAAAATGAGGGAATAATCCGTAAGGCGTCGGCCTGCGGCGTGAAATATGCCTTTACTTCGCTCCATATCCCGGAGGAAAATGGGGTGGAATACAAAAAGAATATCCGGCGCATGCTGAAGTGCTGTTTTGAGGGAGGCCTGCAGCTGATTGTGGATGTGGGGCCGGAAACGCTGGAAAAGCTCGGCGTTTCCAGGATAGAGGAGCTGGAAAATACCGGGATTACCCATGTCCGTCTGGATTACGGCTTTTCACCACAGGAAACGGTCCGCATTGCGGAAAAATTTCATGTGGTATTTAACGCTTCCACCATTACGGAGGAAGACATCCGGGCATGGAAGGCGGCCGGGGCGGATTTTACCCGCTTTACCGCCTGTCATAACTTTTATCCGAAGCAGTTCACCGCACTTTCCCTGGAGAGCGTACGGGAAATAAACCGGCGGTTGCGCTGTCTCGGTTTTGACACCATGGGCTTTGTGCCCGGGAATAAGGAGCTGCGGGGGCCGCTTCAGGAAGGGCTTCCTACGGTGGAGGAGCATCGGGGGCGGCGGGACGAGGTGCTTTTAAATATGCTGGAGCTTTTCTATGAAGGGATGTGTGGTACGGTTCTCATAGGAGATGTGGATGTCTGGGAAAAAGACTGGGAGGATATAGCTGCGCTGAGTCAAAATTATGTGCGGCTGCGGGCAAAAATACGTCCGGAATATTCTTTTGTCCGAAACATCATTCACCACGACCGGCCGGATTCCAGCGATCTGGTGTTCCGTTCCCAGGAATCCAGGCAGTACAGGCAACAGATACCGCCGGAAGGAATCTGTGAACGGTCCGCCGGCAGCATCAGCCTTTCCAATGAAAAATACCGGAGGTATATGGGAGAGCTGGAGGCGGCCCGTGTGGATTTGCCCGCAGATGAGCGGCTGAATATCATCGGACAGGTGGCACCGGAGCATTTACGGTATCTATCCTGTATCAGACAGGGGCTTGGCATAAAATTTGTCTGAGCAGTACCCTGTTGCAAAAAGTACAAGAAAAAAGTTTAAAGAAAGGATTGCGGCATGGGCGGCAGTCGTATATAATACGAAGTAATGCAGTGAAATACCCGGCCGCAGATGCGGCATGCCTGGAAGCACGGGTATTTTCCCCGCGGCGGCCTGACAGAAGTTTTGTATGTCAGGCATCCGGCGGGAATAAGAGAAAATGAAGAGGTGCCCCGGACGGCAGCAGCCGTGCTCCGGGGATAATAGGGAAAGGGGTGTAATTCCCCTGCGGTCCCGCCGCTGTAACGGACGAGCCGTATCTTACAGAAACCGTAATCCATAAATCCATGAGGATTTTGGTGTTACGCAACTCCACTGGGAAACCGGGAAGGAAAGATACGGTAAGGACTCCGAAGCCAGAAGACCTGCCCTTCATGAAGAATGCATCGGTTACGAGCGATGGCCGGGTGCAAAAGGAAGTGCTTTTTTATCTGAGAAGGATGAAAGGCCTGCTTTTTAGTACCGGTTTTTGCGCGCGTGGAGGCGGCAGAAAACGGTACTTTTTTTATGGCTGTTTTGCGCGGCTGTAAGTGCTTAACAGCAGCTTTTAAAAAACTTCCGGTCGCTCACGGGGATGGAGAAGGACATTGGAGAAAATAAGAAAAAGAGGAATTTTGGCGGTCAGCTTCGGCACAAGCTATGAAGACAGCTGCAGGCAGACCATAGGGGCGCTGGAAGAGGATTTTGCGGAGAATTTTCCCGGAATGCCGGTGAAAAGGGCCTTTACCAGTTCCGTTATCATGCGGATCTGGGAAGAGCGGGGAGTACATATCCCGGATGTGCAGGACGCGCTGCGGGAACTGGCGGCGGATGGGATTGAGGAGGTTCTTATCCAGCCCACCCATTTACTGGCGGGAGAAGAGTATGAAAAGCTGTGCGCCCAGGCGGAGGTCCTGCGCGGAAGCTTTCGACGGATGGACATCGGCGCGCCGCTATTGCATACGGAGGAGGATCTGCACAGAGTTGCAGATTTTTATGCCAATCATTTTCCAAGAGAAGAGGGCGAAGCCCTGGTTCTGATGGGACATGGCTCCCAGCATGAAAATAATGTGGTTTATACCAGGCTGCAGGAGCTGTGGGCACAGATGGAGTGCGGGGATGTATTCCTGGGAACCGTGGAAGCGAAGCCCGATCTGGAGGACGTGACAAGTCAGCTGGAAAAGAGCGGTTTAAAAAGGGCGGTGCTGACACCCCTGATGCTTGTGGCAGGAGACCATGCCCATACGGATATGGCGGGCGCGCAGGAAGGCAGCTGGAAAAGCGTCCTGGAGGGGAAAGGCTTTGAGGTACGCTGCATAGTAAAAGGGATGGGGGAATACCCGGAGATCAGGAGCCTTTATGTAAGACATTTGAAGCAGCTGGAGGAAGCCTGCCGGGGCGTCCTTTACGGAGTGAGCGTAGGGCCGGGGGATCCGGAGCTGCTTACGCTGAAGGCCGTCCGGCTCATACAGGAATGCCCGGTGCTGGCGGTTCCCCGCACCAAAGGGGAAAATACCCTGGCGCTCTCCATTGCAAGGCAGGCGGCGGATTTAACAGGAAAACAGATCGTTTATACGGATTTCCCCATGTCCCGTGACAGACAGGTGCTGGAAGATAATTATGAAAAAATTGCCGGACAGCTTGCCGCGTACCTGAAGGACGGGCTGAATGTGGCAATGCTGAATATCGGGGATATTTCCATCTATTCCACTTTTTCCTATGTGGCCCGGAAAGCGGCGCAGGCGGGCTTCCCGGTGAGAGTATGCGCAGGGGTTCCCTCCTTCTGCGACATTGCGGCGAAAACCGGAAAACCTCTGGTTTCCGGCACCCAGCCGTTAATGGTAATCCCGGCAGGATGCGGGGATTTGGAAAGCTATCTCCCCCTTCAGGGCACCAAGGTGCTGATGAAAAGCGGCGGTAAGCTGGGAAAGATACGGAAGTACCTGCACGAGAACGGGCTGGTAAAGGACGCCCTGATTGCCAGCGACTGCGGACTGCCGGGAGAGCGCTTCGTACAGGCCTCTGCCGCAGCGGCGGAGGAAAAGAACAGCTATTTTACCACGATTATTATCCGTCCGGAGCCAAACTGAGCACGGAGAAGGGAAAGGCATTGCTGGAACAATATGTATATAAAAACAGAAAGAAGCTAAGATGCGGCTATACCACTGGATCCTGCGCGGCAGCGGCCGCAAAGGCGGCGGCGCAAATGCTGCTTGGCGGGCAAAGGACGGAAAACGTGGAGCTTGTGACGCCGTCCGGCCAGAAGCTTCTTCTGGATGTGGAAGAAATTTTACAGGAAAAGGAACGGGTATCCTGCGCCATACGAAAGGACAGCGGGGACGATCCGGATATTACCAACGGGATCCTTATTTTTGCTTCCGTGGAAAAAGCAGAGAATGGTTTCCGGCTGGAAGGCGGCACAGGCGTGGGCAGAGTCACGCTCCCCGGGCTGGATCAGCCGGTGGGGGAGGCCGCCATCAACACGGTGCCGCGGCGGATGATAACCCGGGCGGTGGAGGATATCTGCGCGCAGTACGGCTATACCGGCGGCATCCGTGTCCTGATTTCCATACCGGAGGGCGTGAGGCTTGCCGGCAGAACCTTCAACCCCAGGCTGGGAATTGAGGGCGGGCTTTCCATCCTGGGAACCACGGGGATAGTGGAGCCTATGAGCGAGGCGGCGCTGCTTGACACCATTGAAGTGGAAATGAAGCAGAGGGCGGCGCAGGGATGGAAAAAAATCATTCTCACCCCGGGAAACTACGGAATGGATTTTCTGAAGGAGGCGCTGCATCTGGAACAGGAAAAAAGCGTGAAATGCAGCAATTATATCGGGGAAGCTCTGGATAAGGCAGTGGAAACCGGTTTTGATAGCGTTCTCCTGGTAGGGCATATCGGCAAGCTGGTGAAGCTGGGAACCGGCGTAATGAACACCCATTCCCGCTGGGCGGATGCCCGTCTGGAAACCCTTGCTTCCTGTGCGATTCTGGCCGGGGGCGAAGCAGGGACGGCAGCGGCGCTGCTGCGTTCCAATACGACGGAGGAGGCGCTGGAAATCCTTCGGGAAAAAGGCCCTTTTGAAGAAACCATGGCGATCCTGCTGGAAAAAATAGCGGGCCATTTGGAACACCGCACCGGCGGAAGCATACAGACAGAGGCGGTGGTTTTTTCCAATAAATTCGGTATCCTGGGGAAAACGCCCGGAGCGGACGGCCTGCTTTCCCGGCTGCAGCAGGAATACGGACGGGAACCGCAGTAAACGGAACCGGGAACAAAATGATGCGAAAACCAATGGAGAGGTAGAAGGATATGGTATATTTTGTGGGAGCAGGTCCGGGAGCGCCGGATTTAATTACAGTCCGGGGTCAGGAACTGCTGAAACGGGCGGATATTATTATTTATGCAGGCTCCCTGGTGAATGCGCAGCTACTGAAGGCGGCGCCTGCGTGCTGTCTGATTTACAACAGCGCCGTCATGACGCTGGAGGAAGTGGTGGAGGTCATGGTGCAGGGCGAACGGGAAGGAAAAACCATCGTCCGCCTGCACACCGGGGATCCCAGCCTGTATGGAGCCATCCGGGAACAGATGGATCGGCTGGAGGAAGCCGGCATAGCCTTTGAGGTCTGTCCCGGCGTCAGCAGCTTTTGCGGCGCTGCGGCCTCTCTGCAGGCGGAGTATACGCTTCCCGGCGTCTCTCAGACGGTGATCATCACCCGGATGGAGGGACGTACCCCGGTGCCGGAGAGGGAGCGGCTGAGAAGCCTGGCAGCCCATGGAAGCACTCTTGTCCTTTTCCTGAGCACAGGACTTTTAAAGCAGGTAAGGGAAGAGCTTCTGGCGGGCGGCCTTTCCCCGGATACCCCCTGCGCGGTCTGCTACAAGGTGACCTGGGAGGATGAAAAAATCCTGCGCGGTACATTGAAGCAGCTGCCGGAGCTTGCCGAAGCAGCCGGCGTCCGGAAAACGGCGTTGATTGTTGTGGGAGAGGTCCTGGGTTCTGATTACGAGCTTTCCCGCCTGTATGCCGCTGATTTTTCCACGGAATTCAGGCAGGCGCGCAGGGGAGAGGACGGGACTACATAATGAAAGCGGCGATTATTTCCTTTACGGCAAGGGGAGCCCTGAAAAACAGGGAACTGGCTGCCCTGCTGCGTAAAAAACTCTCCTGTACAGGCTATTCCTTCTATAAATATGCGCTGGAGGGACAGACGGCATTCCGGGAGGTGCGCAGCCTGACGGAAACCCTGTTTTCTTCCTGCGGGCTTCTTATCTTTATCGGTGCCGCAGGAATCGCCGTGCGTGCCATAGCGCCTTTTTTGAAAGAAAAGGATCGGGATCCGGCGGTGCTGGTGATGGATGAACATGCGGTGCATGTGGTTTCCCTGCTGTCCGGGCATCTGGGAGGCGGTAACGACTGGTGCCGGCAGGTTGCCCTGCTCACAGGCGCAGAGCCGGTGATTACCACCGCGACGGATTTAAACGGCGTATTTGCGGTGGATCTTTTTGCCAGGGATAACGGGCTTTTTATTGAAAAACGGGAGCGGATAAAGGAAGTCTCCGGCAGGCTGCTGCATGGGGAAAAGGTGGGGGTTTACAGTGAACTGCCCTGGGAGGGCGAGCTTCCGGAGCTGCTTGTGCCGTGTGAAAAGGGTGGGGATGGCCTGCTGCGGCCCCGTTTGGCAGAAGAAGGGGAAAAAGGTGACAGCGGCCTGCCGGAATGCGGCATTGTTATTGCAGCGCAGCCCCAGGCCGTCCGCTTCCCGGTTACCTGCCGGCTGATCCCGAAAGATCTGACAGTGGGTATCGGCTGCAGAAAGGGAAGGAGCGGGGCGGAAATTTCAGAATTTCTGCAGACGGTATTTCAGAAATTCGATCTGGATAAAAGGCGGATTGCCCGTTTCGCCTCCATCAGCCTGAAGGAAAAGGAGGCTGGCATCCTGGAGCTGGCATTTGCGGAAAGGGCGCCCTTCCTTACGTTTACCGCACAGGAGCTGGAGGCGGTTCCTGGGAAGTTTGAAGCGTCCGGGTTCGTCAGGAAAACGGTGGGCGTGGATAATGTCTGTGAACGGGCGGCGGTTCTGGGAAGCGGCGGCGGAAGGCTCCTTGTGCCCAGGCAGGCGGCCGGGGGCATTACCATAGCGGCGGCGCAGCGTATGCCGGTTATCCGTTTTTACAGAAATGACAAAGGTAACTGAAAAGGAGAGGAAACGATGTTATATATAGTAGGCTTTGGCCCGGGGGGCTATGAAACCATGACTGTGGAAGCTGTCCGGGCGCTGGAGGACAGCGATCTGATTGTGGGCTATACCACCTATGTGGATCTGATCCGTCCCTGGTTTCCGGAAAAGGAATTTCTGGCAACGGCTATGAAGCAGGAAAAGGAGCGGTGTCTTCTTGCCATACAAAAGGAAGAGGACGGCAGAAAGGTGGCGCTGGTATGCAGCGGTGACAGCGGAATTTACGGCATGGCAAGCCTGGTATATGAACTGGCGGCCCGGGACGAAGCACTGATGAAGCGGATACGGGTGATTCCGGGAGTAACGGCGGCAGCCAGCGGGGGCGCGCTGCTGGGTGCGCCGCTGTCTCATGATTTTCTCACGGTCAGCCTCAGCGATCTGCTCACCCCTCTGGAAGTGATAAAAAAGAGGATCCGCTGCGCCGCACAAAGTGACACCGTAATCTGTATTTATAATCCATCCAGCAGAAAAAGGGGCGATTATCTGCGCATGGCCTGTGAAATAGCGCTGGAATATCTTTCTCCGGATACCGTGTGCGGCTATGTGAAGAACATAGGCCGGGAAGGGGAGGAAGCTGCGGTGCTCACCCTGGAAGAGCTGAGGGATACCCAGGTGGATATGTTTACCACAGTTTTTATCGGAAACAGCCATACCAGGAATATTCACGGCAAAATGGTAACGCCCAGAGGATATCGTCTGGAAGAAGAAGCGGCGGCCGCGCAGGAGAGAACATGATACAGAAGGTGATGCTGTTTGCAGGAACCACGGAAGGAAGGCTGCTGTGCGAATTCCTGTCAGAAAAAAATATTAAGGCCTGCGTCTGCGTGACCACGTCCTATGGAGAGCAGCTGCTTCCTTCCGGGGAAAATATGGAAATCTGCACCGGCGCTTTGGATCGGGCGCAGATGGAAGAAAAATTAAGTTCCTTCGGCCCGCAGCTGGTGATAGATGCCACCCATCCGTACGCCAGGCTGGCCACGGAAAATATACGCGCCGCCTGCGGGTTTTTAAACCTTCCTTATATCCGTGTTGTGCGGGAATCCTGCGGGGAAGAAAAAAACGGGTCCGAAATGGCTGTGGTGGCAGGAGAGACCGCATGGCCGGAAATAACCGATATAACGCAGAAAATCGGCGGCCAGGAAGAAAGCCGCCTGCTGACGGAAGCGGACAGCATGGAAGAGGCCGCAAAGCTGCTGGAAAAAATGGAAGGAAACATTCTTGTTACCACAGGAAGCAAGGAGCTGGAAGCGCTGCGGGGGCTGCCCGGGTTTGCCAAGCGTATTTTTGCAAGAATCCTGCCGCAGCCTGAAATGGTGCAAAAATGCATGGAAATGGGACTTTCCGGGAGACATATTATCTGTATGCAGGGTCCTTTTTCCGAAGAGATGAATTATGCCATGCTGCGTGAAACGAATGCCCGGATCTTGCTGACCAAGGAATCCGGGGCCGCAGGAGGCTTCCCGGAAAAACTGCGCGGTGCGAAAAGAGCGGGCGCGGCCGTAGTTGTGGTAAAGCGGCCGGTGGAGGAAGAGGGCTGTTCAGTGGAGGAAGTGAAGGCGCTGCTCCAAAACGGCGGCCGGGATACCGGCTCTGACGGCAGGCCGGATAACAGCCAGGCCCTCCTTTCCGGCGACACGTCGGCGGCTGTACAAATTGATGGTGGGAACACCGTTCCCTGCCTCCGGCAGAACATCAGCATCCTGGGAATCGGCATGGGCTCTGCAGACAGCATGACTGAGGGCGTAAAAAAGCTGCTTTCCCGGGCCGGCCTGGTGGCGGGCGCCGGAAGAATGCTGAACGCCTGCGGGCTTACGGAGGGAACGGCGGACGGCAGGCGGGTTCTTTGTGCCTGGGAGCCGGACATCATCTGCCGGGCAATCGAGGAGAGCGGGGAAGCACAGACGGCTGTGCTGATGTCGGGCGACAGCGGTTTTTACAGCGGGACGAAGAAGCTTCTGCAGGCATTGGAGGCTTACCGGGAACAGATGAAAGGCCGGCGGGAGGTCACAATCCATGTGGAGCCCGGAATTTCCTCCCTGTCCTATTTCGCATCCAAACTGCAGATCTCCTGGGAGGATGCAAAGATTTTAAGCTGCCATGGGAAAGAAGAGAATCTTCTGGCCGCTGTAGCAGGCCACCGGAAAACCTTTGTCCTGACGGAAGGGCAGACCGGGGAAATCTGCGCCGAGCTGACGGCAGGCGGCCTGGGGGATACCCTGGTGTATGAGGGAACCAATCTTTCAGGCCCCGGCGAAAGAATTCGTAAATATCCGGCAAGGGAGTACCGCCGTGAAGGGAAGGACGGGCTTACCGTACTCTTTTTAATCAATGACAGGTACGGCCGGTTTCCTGTCACGGGAATCCCTGAGGAAAGCTTTCTGCGCGGCAGGGTGCCTATGACCAAAAGCGAGGTGCGTTCCGTCATATTGAGTAAGCTTTCGGTAAAAGAAGAGGATATCGTCTATGATTGTGGGGCAGGGACCGGTTCTGTTTCCGTGGAACTGGCGTTGGCCGCCGGAAAAGGACGGGTATACGCCGTGGAATGCGATCCGGAGGGCATTGAACTGATACGCCGTAACGGGGAGAAATTTGGCTGCCGCAATCTGACTGCAGTGGAAGGGATGGCGCCCCAGGTTCTGGAAGGGCTGCCCGCGCCGGACGCTGTTTTCATCGGCGGCACCAAAGGAAGGCTTTCCGGTATCCTGGAAGCGCTGCGGCAAAAGAAGAAGCCCATGCGGATTTGCCTGAGCGCCGTGACGCTGGAAACCGTATCGGAGGCGCTTGGCTGCGTGGAAAGCTTCCATTTACAGAACGCGGGCGCCTGCCAGATTGCCGTGACAGGGCTGCAGCCGATAGGCGGGCTGCATATGCTGAAGGCGCAGAATCCTATTTTTCTCATATGGGGGGATCTGACGGAATGAAAAACAGAGAAGAAAATCAGCCCGTGCGTACGCAGACAGACGGAACCTGTTCCCCTAAACGGCAAATGGAGGGGGCTTCCGGCTGTCCCCGTATCCTGATAGCCGGAACCGGAAGCGGCTGCGGAAAAACGACGCTGACCTGCGGTATCCTGTACGGGCTTTTACAGAGGGGACTGCATCCCTGTGCCTGTAAATGCGGCCCCGATTATATTGACCCCATGTTTCACAGCCGGGTGCTGGGAGTGGAAACCGGAAATCTGGACAGTTTTTTTACGGACAGGGAAACCATGCGGAGGCTGCTTGCCCGGGAAAAAGGGGATCTGTGTGTGATTGAGGGCGTCATGGGGTATTATGACGGCTGTGGTTTTACGGAAAAAGGAAGCGCCAGCGAAATCGCGGCGCTGACGGAAACTCCGGTGATTCTCACGGTTAACGCCAGAGGGATGAGCCGCTCCGTGCTGGCGGTGCTGCGCGGATTTCTGGCAGCCCAGACAGAGCAGAACATCCGTGGTGTGATTTTTAACCAGCTTCCGGCAAAGCTGTATCCGGATATCCGCAGGGAGGCCGAGGCCATGGGCGTACGCGCGCTGGGCTATCTGCCCCGCATTCCGGGAGCGGCTTTTGAAAGCAGGAAGCTGGGACTGGTAGCTCCGGATGAAATCCAGGGCTTCCGGAAAAAACTGGGGCTTTTATACGAAACCATGCGGGAAACCATTGACTGGGACAGCATTCTTGCGCTGGCGAAGGAGGCGCCGGGCTTTGCCTGCATTCCGGAGGAAAAGGACGGCCCTGACGGCCGGGGCGTTAAAATAGCGGTGGCAAAGGATGAAGCCTTCTGCTTCCTCTATCGGGACAACCTGGAATTTTTAAAGGCCCTTGGCTGTGAAATCCTTTTTTTCAGCCCGCTGCGGGAGAAAGAAATTCCGGAAGGGGCGGATGCGCTGATTTTAAACGGCGGCTATCCGGAGCTGCATGCGGCGGCCCTGGAGGCAAATACGGCCATGCGGCAGGCGGTATCCAGGGCGGTAAAGGACGGCATGCCCGTGATTGCAGAATGCGGCGGTTTCATGTACCTGCATGAACGGCTGCAGGGGGAAGACGGCAAAGAATACGGGATGGCAGGCGTACTGCACGGAGAATGCCATAAGACCTCCGGGCTTGCGAGATTTGGCTATATTACCATGGAAGCGGAAAAGGACAACCTGCTTTGCCCTGCCGGAGGGACGCTGAAGGCCCACGAATTCCATTACTACGACAGCACACTTTTGCCGGATGCTTTTACGGCCAAAAAGACCGGCGGATCGGCCTGCTGGAAGGCAGGCGTGGCGGATAAACGGATGTATGCGGGCTTTCCGCACCTTTACTTTTACGGAAACAAAGAGGCGGCTTACGCATTTGTGAGGGCGGCGAAGGAATATGGCCATAGAGCAGGTATTTAAGCCATTGCAGACTAGGGGGAGAACAGGGAGGCAACCAGATAAAAAGATGGAGACAGAAACAGAAAAGTATCTGAACAGCTGTAAAGAACGAATACGGGGGATTGATGAACGGGCATGGAAAGCCGCCAGGCGGCATTGGAACGGGATTGCCAAGCCGCTTTACGGGCTGGGGCTTCTGGAGGATGCGCTGGTGCGCATTGCCGGGATCCAGGGAACGGAAAATGTGTCCCTGGAAAAGAAGGCGGTGGCTGTCATGTGTGCGGATAACGGCATCATTGAAGAGGGAGTATCCCAGAGCGGCCATGAGGTGACGACGGTGGTGACCGGAAATATCGCCAGGGGACTTGCCAGCGTCAACCGGATGGCCGCCTGCGTTGGGGCGGATGTTTACCCTGTGGATGTGGGAATGAAGGAAACAATAGAAGCGGGAAACCTTCTGCACAGGAAGACAAGAAACGGCACCCGCAATTTTTCCAGGGAGCCTGCCATGGAGGAAGCCGAAATGCTGGCGGCGATCCGCGCGGGTGTGGAGACTGCAAAGATGCTTGGCCGGAAGGGATACCATATTGTGGCGCTTGGGGAAATGGGGATCGGGAACACCACCACAAGCAGTGCGGTGGCTTCCGTGCTTCTGGAACGCCCGGCGGAGCAGGTCACCGGCCCGGGAGCCGGCCTGGACCAGGAAGGCGTACGGCATAAGGCACAGGTCATAGCCTCCGCCGTCGCCGCTTATGGGCTGCGAAAGGATGAGACGCTCCGCACCCTGCAGACTGTAGGAGGCTTTGACCTGTGCGCGCTGGCCGGCGTCTGTATCGGGGGCGCTGTCTATGGGCTTGCGGTGGTGCTGGACGGGCTGATTACCTCGGTGGCCGCCCTGGCGGCTTGCAGGCTGGTTCCGGAGGTACGGGATTACCTGCT
>NZ_KE992744.1:0-1272 GCF_000466465.2 Clostridium sp. KLE 1755 | reverse complement strand
CAACGTCTGCAAAAGAAGCGCTCCCCCCGACACCTCACCCGAACCGCCTCCGCTGCCTCCGCTGCTCCCGGACTGACTCATTCCCCCCATCACCGCCAGATAGGCTGCAATAACCACCCCGCTTGTCAGCAAAATAATACACAAATCCACCCAATTTCTTCTCCTGTCCCCCCGGCCGGCCCCACTTTTCCATCCCGCCGCCTCTTTTCCTGCATTCTTCTTCCCTGCCATCTGCTGTCCCACCTTCTGCTTTCCTGTCCTCTTCCCCATTCCCAACTCCGCTCCTCCCGCCGGCCCTAACCATCCCGGCCTGCCGCATTCATTTCTCCATCTTACCAAATCCCCTCCGCTATTACAATTCCACTACCATAATTCCGCCAACATAAAATAACAATTCAGCCCATGGCCGAACAGTTACTGCATCCACTCTTTTATCTGTCCGCCCTGCCCCCTCTTGACTATAGGGCGGCTCCATAGCATATGATAGAAAGAATGAATTGAAACTACGAAGGATCAGAAAAATAACAAAACTCACAAAAAAAGAAGACAGAAAGGAATCCACACACCATGAACCTCTCCCTCCAGCCAATCACGGCAGCCAACCGCAAAGAAGCCCTCACCCTCAAAACAGCCCCCGGCCAGGAAACCTACGTAGAAAGCGTCGAACAATGCCTGAAGGAAGCCGATGCCAGTTCCTGCTGGCGCCCCGTAGCCATCTACGACGACGGACTCCTCATAGGCTTTGCCATGTACGGCTTCTTCCCCGAATACCTCCCCTCCGGAAGAGTATGGATGGACCGCCTCCTCATAGACCAACGCTACCAACACAAAGGCTACGGCAAAGAAGCCATGCGCCTCCTCATCGACCGCCTCCAAACCGAATACCACTGCCGCCGCATCTACCTCAGCATCATTCCCGGCAACGCCCCGGCCGCTTCCCTCTACACCCACTACGGCTTCCGCTTCAACGGTGAAAAAGACATCCACGGCGAACACGTCATGGTCCTGGAATGTATCTGAAATCCATTCCTCCATCTACACCCCTGCCCAGTTCTTTTTCCCCTCCTACCTGCCCTTTTCCCTGTCCTTATTGCCCTGTCCTTTTTCCCCTTCACAACCTACCCGCCCGGCGGAGGCGAATTGTCCTGGCGGTGGGGGCGCGGGGAGATTTGCGCAGGGGGCGGGGTGTGAGGGGGATTCCCGGATGCTTACGAAGTTTTGGAGCTGTTTCTTAAAGCCTCCGACAGACGCTTTGCCCGCAATACGGCAGCT
>NZ_KE992743.1:36601-48792 GCF_000466465.2 Clostridium sp. KLE 1755 | reverse complement strand
CGTGATACACAGTTTATTTGACACACCCAAAGCACATCACATCTCCTTCCTGGCCTGGGTGACTTCAAATAAGCTGGAGCTTCTGAAGCTGTATCCGGAACAGAATGCGGAAGGACGCTTCCGGCTGAGGGGACATGGGCTCCTGTATCTTTACTGCAATAAACACGGTTTGATGAAAAGGAAACTCTGAACGGGGCGGCGCATGATGCGTCGCCCCGTTCTTTTCCAGCAATCCTGATAATTCTTTTTTACGCTTCATCACTTTCCGGTACAAATTCCAAATGCTCCAGTGCATAACGCAAAGCCATACGCATGAATTCATTTCCGGAACGAGCACTTTTCACAGAAAACTTATCAAACTCTTCCTCGTCTTTTCATTACTTTTTAAACAGCTTCACCAGCCTCTGCCAGAAGGTAAGCGGCTCTTCTACAGTCTCTGCCTTCTCTTTCTCAGGCAGTTTGATGCCTTCTGTTTTCATCACGAACTGTACCAGGCCGATGTTCGTATTTTTATCGGAAACAAAGGACAATGGCGTAAAATCGCTTCCTGCAAAATCATTCACCACTTTGTCTATTTCATCATCAATCTGTGTATCAATATCTGAGGTTTTATCCTTGAACTCATCCGTCCCTTCCTTCAGCTCCTTTACACCATCCGCCAGATCCTGCGTGCCGGTGAGAAAATCTCCTGTACCGTCCGCAAGCTGGCTGGTCCCGTCTTTCAGATCATCGGCAGCATCGGTCAGCTCCTTTGCACCGTCCGCCAGGCCGGATACGCCATCCGCCAGATCCCTGGTACCATCCGCAAGCTCTTTTCCGCCATCATTCAATTCGGTCACTCCCGACTGCAGCTGGCTGGTGCCGTCCGCGAGCTGGCCGATGCCGTCAGAAAGAGCCTTGGCACCGTCTGCCAGAGCAGCCACGCCGTCCGCCAGAGCGGAGGAGCCTGCGGTAAGCTGGCCCAGTTGTTCTTTTGTGGCCGGATTATTGAGCTTCTCATTTAGAGTATCCATTACCTGGTATGCGCCCAGAAGCTGATCCACACCTGATCTTGCCTTTAGTATTTGGGGAATCATTTTCTTAATATCAGAAATACCGAATCCCGGAATTGATGACGCCTGCATCACCCTTCCTTCATAATGCGGTTCCTGCAAGGAACGAGTTTTCGAATAGTTAAGCGTTACCAGAGAATAAGCGCTTTTTCTTATGGCAAATGATGTATCCGTAATTTCTTCCGCCGGCTGTTCCGCCGTTGTTCTCCCGGAAGTTTGTTTATCCACTATCTGCTTAGATGAGCCTTCTGCTTCTCCTGTTTGGGCCTCTTCTTCCTTGGATTCTTCTGTCCCCACTTCTTCTGTCTTTGATTCTTCTGTTCTAGATTCTTCCGTTTTAGATTCTTCTGATTTGGATTCTTCTGTTCCACCTTCTTCAGAATTGGTTTCTCCTGTTGCCGTTTCTTCCTCCGAACCTGTTTCCTCTTGAGTTTCTTCTGTTACTCCTTCTGTCTCTTCCTGAGTTTCCGTTTCTTCCTCTTCCATTTCTGGTATGCTGTTTCCTGATATCGAATTAAAATCCTTTTTCTTTTCATCCTGAGTCTTTGTACTTGAATTCTCAGTATTGTCCGGTATCATTTCTATTACCAGATTTATCATTGAATCCAGCCGCTCAGAAAAATCCAATAACCGCTCATGTGCCGTATCACCTTCGGGTCTGAGCATCCTTTCAACATAATTCTGGAATATCGAAGGCACATTATCTTTTATTTCCTTGATAATTTTTTCTATTACTCCGTCCGCCTGGCCGTCCAGCTCCGTCGTATCCCCCATGCTCCCAATCATCCCGACAAAGGTACTGATCCCTTCACTCAGCTGCCCTGCACCGCTCTTCAGCTTATCCGCGCCTTCCGCCAGCTTCTTCGCCCCGGCCGCCGCGCCTTCGTCGCCGCTGTAGCCTCCGGCCAGCTTATCCACGCCCTCCTTCAGGGAACTGATACCGTCAGACAGCTGGGTGGCTCCATCGGACAGATCATCGGTTCCGTCCTTCAGTGTATCAATGCCATCCCCCAGGGAATGGGCGCCGTCGGAATAGCTTTCAATGCCCTCCTTCAGGCTGTTTGCCCCGTCATGCAGATCCGAAGCGCCGTCTTTTAACGCGCCCGCGCCGTCATACAGCTCGGCTGCGCCGTCGGAGAATTCATCCGCCGCATCCTTGATATCCCCCGTTTTCTCGGTGAGGCTGTCCATGGAGAGACTGTCCCTGTCCAGATCAAAGGACATGGGCACACCCTGAAAGCTGATGGGATCCATGGTGAAATCCAGCACATCCGCCGTAATTACAATATCTTTTTCCTGTCCCGCCATAATATTGTACACCAGCTGCTTGGAAGCTCCCACATTGCCCACAGTTGCCCCGGCGGCCTGCAGACGGCTGCATTTATCCATATCCATGGTCACGGTCGCCTGAAGAAGGTAATTCTCAAAAAAGTCTTCCTCCACCTGATCGTTTTTTCCGATGTGAATGGTAATTTTAAGAGAGCCGTTCTGTCCGGCCAGCTCATCGGCGTCCATTTCCTTACCATCCAGATAATAATGAATAGAAATCTCCCAGGGAAGCTCCTTTGTCTTCAGATTCCCCTGATAGAAAAATTTTCCTTCCGGCGCTGCGGTGGTAATGGTATCCCCTTTTTTATTAATTTCCGCATCCGTGGTAAGGTTTTTAACCGAATCGTATTTTCCGTAATCCACGATATCCGTTTCCTTATCCAGAAGGTAAGCGTTAACCACATATATACCGTCCACGCTTCCGTCCTGGTTAAGATTTGCATACACATTTTCATCCTTCTGTGTATTCGGAACCGCTGCCGACGCAGAAATACCGCTGCCAAGCACCATTGCCGCCGACAGGATATATGCTGTAATTTTTACGGCCATGCCATGCTGTTTTTTTCTCATATACACTCCTATCTGTGCGCCCGGCGCACATTCTTTCCAGCTGTTTTGCGCAGCAGGCAGTCCCCCGGCGCGCAGCTGCGATACTTTCTTTCGTTCCTTCCGCTCAATCCTTCTTTTCAGGCTCAGCCCTGTAAAATCTACAGTGCAGCGTTGTTTTCCTGATAACGCCGTCAAACAGGATCAGCAGCGTGGGCAACACGAAAATAACCAGCACAAACGACAGAGCCGCCCCCCGTCCGATCAGGATTCCCAACTGGCTTAAAACGCCGTTGGTGGAAACCTTTCCCAGGATTACCCCGGCCAGCGTCAGCACCGCCGCCGAGGTCAGTATGGAAACCGTGCAGACACGCAACGTTTCCCTTGCGGCTTCCTTCCCGGGCATTACCCTGCGGAATTCCATATATCTGTCGGAAAACAGGATGGCATAGTCAATGGTCGCCCCCAGCTGTACCGTGCTGATGATCAGATAGCCTATATAGAACAGGGTCTGCCCCTGAAAATACGGGATTCCCAGATTAATCCAGATTGAGGATTCAATCACCAGGGTCAGGATTACCGGCAGGGTCAGGGACTTGAAATTCACGAGCAGAATAAGGAAAACAAAGGCAATGGCCAGGAAGTTCACTCTTGCATTATCCTGGGTAATGGTTGTTTTCAGATCCTCTGTGCTTACCAGATTCCCTGCATATTGTATTTTATCTCCATAATATTTCTCACCGATGTTGCGGATGTCATTTATTTTTTCATACCAGTCCGCATCCTTTTCCGCCGCCTCCAGCGTGATGACAAACCGGCTGTAATGGGCCGAGTACAGCTTGGATACCGTTTCTGTGGGAAGGAATGAATCCGGGATTGTATTACCCACCGAATTCACGTAGGAAACCACGCTGGTTACGTAGTCCAGCTTTTTCAGTTCCTCATTCATGGAGATTTCCTTCTCCATATCCCCTTTGGGAACCATAAGCACCACCGGATTGGAGGGGCCGTACATGCTGTTGATGGCCTGCATATCCCTTCCCATCTGCGTAGCCTCCGTGCTGTACACCTCGCTTCCGCCGTAAAAAAAGTCGTTGTTCTGCTGTCCCAGGAAAGAGGCGGGAAGCAGCAGCACAATCAGCGCCAGCACAGGAAAACGTATTTTCATGACAACCGCGGCAAATTTATCAAACTTCGGCACAAAGCTGCGGTGCTGTGTCCTGTCTATCAGACGGTAGGTGACAATCGCCAGGGCGGGCAGAAAACAGAGCACGCTCAGCAGGCTGAAGGCGATGGCCTTGGACATCACCCAGCCCATATCCGGCCCGATTTTAAACCGCATGAGCACCAGGGCCAGGAAGCCTGTAACTGTGGTAAGCCCGCTGGAAAGGATGCTTCCCACGGACTGCTGTACCGCTTCCGTCATGGCCTTCTCCACCGGCAGGCCGCCGCTCCGGTTTTCAGCAAAACGGTGCAGAAGGAAGATGGAATAATCCATGGACACCGCCAGCTGCAGCACACTTCCGGCAGCGTTTGTCACAAAGGAAATGGTGCCGAACATCAGATTGGTTCCCCGGTTCAGCAGAATAGCCACGCCTATGGTAATCATAAACAGCACCGGCTCAAACCAGGAATCCGTCGTCAGTATGAGTATCAGAAAAATGATGGGGACGGCCAGCAGCATGATCTGCTGTACCTCCCTGGAGGTGTTCACAGGCGCAAGCACGGAGGTCACTGCCGAGCCCTCCATACAGTTTTCCCCGCCGATAATCTGCCGTACCGCAGGGATTACGCTTTCTCCCTTCGCTTCATCCACGGTAACGCTGAACAGGGCGTTTCCGTCCTTGTACCAGTCGTCTGTAATCTTTTGCTCCACTGTTTCCAGAGGCTCATAAATATCTGCGGCATCATCCAGCCAGTTGATTTCCTCCACGCCGTCTACAGCGGCAATTTGTGCCTTGACAGCCAGCGCCTGGGGAATGGTAACATCATAAACAAGCACGCGCATATTCGGGACGGACTGGCTGTATTCGTCCTCCATCACCTCCAGCGCCCTGGTGGAGGCGGACTTATCGGGCAGGTAATCTGCGAAATCATAATTTACACCCACCAGGCCGGAAAGGACGGCACACAGGAGGGCTCCTAAAACGAATACACCGATAATCAGTTTTTTATGTCTCAGCAGGAATTGGGTATACCGTTCCATTTTTTGCTCCCATCTGCCCGCGTTGGCGGGCATGTATTTAAGCGATATACAAATCAGGCCGCCGGAAGCGCTCTTCCTTCAGCTTCTTTTTTATTCAACTCTATTTTATTAATCAACAGCTGTTGATTTTCTTATTTTTATAAATTATAGTAATTTAAGGGGATAAATTCAATAGTCAGTGTTTTTCTTCGTGTTTGATAATGAACACTTTCGCATTTTGTGTTAATTTTTTATAATCTTTTAAGATTTGCGCCTGCGGGCATGGTTTTGGGAAAAGGAGGGGTTTTATGAAAATGGAAAAGGTTGACCGCCGGGTCCGGAAAACAAAAGCGCGGCTGACAGAGGTCCTGCTGACGCTTATGAAGGAAAAAGAGGTCAAGGATATTTCCGTAAAGGAGCTTTCCGATCTTGCGGATATCAACCGGGGCACCTTTTACCTGCATTACAGGGACGTTTACGACATGCTGGACTCCGTGGAGGACGAGTTGTTCTGCCAGTTCAGCGAAATCCTGAACCGGGATTTCACCGCCATACAGGAGGACAGTCTCTACAGCGTCCTGGAAGACGTATTTTCATTCCTTTATGAAAATATGCAGGCCGGCCAGGTGCTCATGGGCGCCCATGGCGATCTGGCTTTCATCAACCGTATGAAGGGTCTGGTCAAGGAACGTATTCTCCAGGTATGGAACCGGAGCAGCCAGCCCTCACAGGCCTTTGATTACTACTATTCCTTCCTCGTATCGGGCTGCATCGGCCTGATTGAAGCCTGGCTGAACAAGGATGCGCCGGAGCCCCCGAAGCAGATTGCGGCACTGGCAGGCGACATGATTAAACGGGGCCTTGTCACTCCCATTTTTTGAAAAAAAACCAGCCTCTCTCCGGCAGAATACCGTTTTCCCGTAAAAAGACAAAAAGCTTCCTGCCCGGGCAGATAATCCATATCTGCGTCCAGGGCAGTAAGCCTTTCTTAAACCGACAGCCGCCTGCTTCAAACAGGCACTGCATCCGGCTGCTGCTTCTCTTTCCCGGGCTTCTGCCGGCGTATTACACTGGCAGAGAACCATGAAAGGCGGCCTGACCGTCATAGGTTCTGCGTCATAAATGCCTGCATTTCCTGGCACGCCACTTCTTCATCCTCCCCGGAAATCTGTAAGTGAAGCCGGTCTCCATACTGGATATTCATATGGAGGATGCCGAGCAGCTTCTTCAGGTTGCCGCCCTTATCCCCATTCGTGAGTATGATGTCGCTCTCAAAATCTCTCACGAGATGCATCAATACTCCAGCCACACGCGGGTGCAGCCCAACAATTGACTTTACAGTGTAATCAAATTCCCTCATTAGAATGCCCTCCATAATGCCCCTTGTTACACAAACATTATATCATATGCATGCACATTGTACAAGCATCACTGCTGTCCATCGTCAATTTTTTGTTTATTTTTACATTTTTCTTACACTTTCAAAGTTGTATTGTGCATTTTTGTCAGATAGCCGCGATTCTGTCCCGCAGCTCCACCATTTTCTGATCCAGTTCCTCCACAATCTGTGCGTATTCATACAATTCCTGGCCGATCAGCTTCGCTTCTTTCAATCCCCGTTTATAAATCAACTGGTGGTCCAGTCCCGCCCAGAAATCCATGGCCGCCGTGCGCAGCTGTATTTCCGCCCTTCTCCACAGCTCCTCCCCCTGAAAATAAATGGGCACCTCCACAATAAGGTGAAGGCTGCGGTAGCCGGATCTCTTTGGCTCCTGCAGATAGTCCTTTACCTTCACTGTACGCACATCCCGGTGCTGCTCCAGCGCTTTTGCCACAAGATATAAATCATCCATAAAGGAGCATACGGCACGGACACCCACAATGTCGTTGATTTTTTCCTGGGCCATGTCATAGGTTTCTTCATATCCTTTTTTGCGCAGCTTTGCACGGATGCTCTCCGGTGCCTTAATGCGCCCGGAGGTCTGCACAATAATATTCCTGTCGTACTTCATGCTCAGCTCCGCATTGATGATATCCAGCTTGGCGAGCAGCATGCTGATAACGCATCTGCTTTTCACCACAAATTCGTCGCCGGTAAATCTGTTCAGACTTTGTTCCTTCCCGATTTCCGTAGCTGACTTCTCCTTTCATTGCCGCATTTTCCGGCGGCTGCATCTATTTATTTCCGCGGGCAACGAGCCAGGAAGCCATGCCTGCATGGATATTGGGCGGCTGCCGCGAGGGTCAGATAGCCCGTTGCCTGTAACGGGCTATCTGATTTTAACAACTCTTATTGATATGTACTACCGCCCGGCTGTAAATATGATGTATAAAGGATGTAAAGGTATAAAAATTAGTTTTTTTGTGTATCAGGACTACTTAACAAACTAAAAAACGCATGGATATTGCATTTTGGAGGATAGTAATATCGATCCCTTACCATGTTTTGCTGACTATCCAAAATTATATTGCACAGGACATTCTTACCACAAACTTCATTCCCCATAAACACTCCTTTTTATTCCGGTCTTGGTTTATTTGGCTTTGGTTTTCCGTTCTCATCTCTGTTTATGGGCATGGCTTTGAGATGGAATTTGATACATCCGTCAGCGCACGGGATATCCATTTCATACTTTTCCTTTAAGCCTCTGTATGTAAAGTCGCCGCCACATCTGATAACCTCGCACCATGTGTATAACTGTGCCATTGTTTTTGGGCACATCCCGGCAGGGCATTCATACGAAAAGATAAACTTATCCCCTTTTTCTAACCCAAGTCTGCAATGCCCGGCTTTTCCTTCGGTAACTGTTAATTCAAATCCCCAATCCTCGGTAACCCATTTTTGCATAGTTAACCCCCTATTATATAAATTTTCTTCGTTATAAATTCCCTGTTATTTTTTGAGTGGCCTACACAAATTTTGCTTAAAACAATTGTATCATATCTTTTACCGGCTTCCCATTTTATTTCTTATAAAAATAAATAGCCTTATGCCAAAAACAATGTGGGTTTGGGAGTTTTCTGAACAACTTATTTTTAGGAAGTGTGCCTCACTCCTGTGCTTGCTCTTCCAAAAGTTACGTTGAAAAAGACCGGAGAAGGTTTCTTTACCTTCCCCGGCCATTTTCTCCTCTGTTTGCGATTGTGTCAGTCCTCCAGACTGCTTATCATCAGGTTCCTCATTCTGCGTACCACCGAAGTAAGTCCCGCATCCGTTTTCTGCATCATGAACAGCATGGTCATACCTGCCGCCGGATCGTTGGCAAAATAGCAGCCCAGCCAGCCGTCCCAGCCATATTCTCCCACATGGTTCAGTGTTGCCGACTGTCCGGGATCCACCATCACACGCATCAGGTTTCCATAGCTGAAGCCGGGCATGTTGGCAAAATTCCTTCCGAACGCTTCCCTCTGTACCTGAGTGAGCTGCCCTGCCGTCATAAAGCGCACTGTGGCAGGCTGCAGAATCCTTCTTCCGTCCAGCTCCCCTTCGTTTAAAAGCATCTGGGCAAACCGGGCGTAGTCGTCAATGGTGGAAACAAGGCCCGCGCCGCCCGATTCAAAGGCAGGCTGCCTGTCCATGGCATTGATGATTCCAAGATGGTTCTGTGTATATCTTTCCAGCTCTCCCGCAGCATTCAGGCGGTAAGCTGCAGCCAGGCGATCCCTTTTTCCCTCCGGCACGAAGAAGCCGGTATCTTTCATTTCCAGCGGTTCAAAGATATTCTTCTTCAGAAATTCCCCGAAGGTCATGCCGGCAGCCGCTTCCACCACCGCGCCCAGCACATCCGCCGAGGTTCCGTACAGCCAGGAGCTTCCGGGCTGAAACGCCAGCGGGCCTTTGCCCAGCGCCCCTGCTATCTCCGCCGTGGTCATCGCCTGATCTGTAAGAAGCCTTTCATCCACCTGACGGAACAGCTCGGTGACATATGCTCCTGTCAGCCCCGGATTTCCGTTATACATCAGTCCTGAGGTCATGCCCAGCAAATCCTTTACCGTGACCTCCCTGACCGCAGGCACCAGCCTTCCGTTCTCCTCCACCAGCTGTCCGGAAAATTCCGGAAGATATCTGGAAACCGGCTCCGCCAGATCCAGCTGTCCCCTCTCAAACAGCACCATGGCTGCTGCCGCCGTAACAGGCTTGCTCATGGAATACAGCCTGTAAATATGATCCCTGCGGACGGCCTCTCCCTTTTCCCGATCCGCCATACCGGCCTGCAGATAGCAAAGCTCCTCTCCATGCTGTCTGACGAGCAGGCTTCCGCCCGCCAGTTCCTTCGCCGCAACAGCCTCTTCCAGTATCTCCTGCATCCGATTCATCAATTCTGCTTTCATTTCTCTGCATCCTTCCCCTTATATCAATTTATTTCTGTCCTATTTTCTCACAAAACAGGCATAAAGAAAAGACCTGTCTTATGTACACCCATAAAAAATCCCGCTCCGGATTACTGCATATGTCCCGGTCAGATTTCTGTCGGTGCCGCTCCTACGGAACAGGATTCCACAAAACACACCGTCCGCAACACTGTCCGCACGACGCGGCAGTTTTACGGCTTCACTGCAATTTTCATCACATGCTCTTTCTTATTCTCAAATATATCATATGCCTCCATCACCTGATCCAGCGTAAATCTATGGGTTATCAGACAGGTGGTATCAAGGCGTCCCTCCGCAATCAGGCGCAGGATTTCATCACAGGCATTGGCATCCACGCCACCGGTTTTAAAGGTCAGGTTCTTTCCGTACATATCCGGCAGGGGCAGCTGCTGCGCCTCTTCGTACATCGCCACAACGCATACCGTCCCATTAGGCCTTGCGGCCTCCCATGCCATACGGAAGGTATCTTCACCGCCGGCTGCTTCTATCACCACGTCAGCGCCCCTGCCCCCCGTCATGACGCGCACCGCTTCCACTGTATCCTCCTTCAGGGGATTGATTACCCGGTCCGCAAGCTTCCGGCTTCCGGCCAGCTCCAGACGCTCTTCGCTGATGTCCGCACAGATAATTGCCCCCGGCTCATACAGAGCCGCGCACATCAGCGTGCAAAGGCCGGTAGGGCCGGCTCCCAGCACGAGCACCGTATCTCCCTTTTTGATCTCGCTGATTTGGGCCGCCCAGTATCCGGTAGAAAGGATATCGCCGGTAAACAGCGCCTGTTCGTCGCTTACACCCTCCGGAATCAGATTCAGCCCGTTGTCCGCAAAGGGCACTCTCACGTACTCCGCCTGTCCTCCGTCAATCCGGCAGCCCAGCGCCCAGCCGCCGTGTTCATCTGTACAGTTATTGACGAAGCCCCTTTGACAGAAAAAACACTCTCCGCAGAAGGTTTCCACATTGACAGCCACTCTGTCCCCGGGCCTGCATTTCGTTACGGCAGGACCTGTTTCCACCACTTCGCCCACCATTTCATGTCCCACGATGGTTCCCGGCACCGCCCTGGGCACGCTCCCATGCTTGATATGGATATCGCTGGAGCAGATGGAACACAGTGTGATTTTCACAATGGCGTCCTTCGGATCCCGGAGCGACGGACGAGGGCGCTCCTCCAGGCTGAAAACCCCTTTTTCTTTATATACAACCGCCTTCATTTTTCTTATCTTCCTTTCTTCCTTACCTCAGACAGCCCTGCCGGCTTTTCCTGCCCAGACACCGGCAGCCTGGCCGCACAACGCTTATCCTTGCCATATAAAATCAAAAGCATGAAGCAGGCCATCAGCCCAGCCGCTGTCATAGGACGTATTTATCAGGACTGATGTCAGCTATGCCTTCATTCTATCACCGATATCCGATGATTTCCACCTTGAAAACGGCCTGCGGAATAAAATCCGCAGACCGTTTTCACTGTTACCATATTATTTTTTCCGGCCGGTTCATATGCCTTCCGCAAGGCTGAGGCTGTTTAAAATCACCGTCTCCACCTTTTCATCTTCCCTGTAGCCCTTTCTTCTCAGGACCTCATTTACCGCCTCCCTGAAATCCTCCATGGACAGCGTCACCTTTTCCTTGTTCTTCAGTACCAGGACGCAGCTATCCTGAAATTCACAGTTTTCCCCGCAGGAAATGCGGTACAGGTTCTTCCTGTCAATGGCGCCGATGTCTTCCAGCGTCTTTACCATGCGGTACACGGTGGCGATGCCGATGGAAGGATCCTCATGCACTGCCTTATAATAAATTTCCTTACAGCAAGAACATTCATCAGAGAGAATAATATCGATCAGCAGCTTCCTCTGATTGGTAACGCGGAAGCCGTTTCTTTTCAGCTCCTCCAGAATTCTCTCACGGCGGCCTGTTTTCTTCTTATATTGACTGTTATTATGTTTTGTCTGTATCATCCGTTCTACTCCTGTCTGCCCTGTTTTGCCTTATTCTGATTTACACTGCCATGGCAGGAACAGGAATGTGCACAGCCGCTGCAGCCACCGCAGCAGCCCTTTCCCGCCTTCTTATCCCGGATCATCACGCGGATTACCAGCGCAACCGCTATGATAAGGATAAGCGCTGTTATTATGGTTCCCATATTATTAATAAGGAATGTCATATGTTCCATCTCCTTTTTTTCTGTTGAGAATGGTTCTCAATTACCATCTTAAAGTTAGTATAGGCTAACTTAAATCCTTTGTCAAGAACATTCTTCATGGAGTTTCAATGGGTATAAACATTCTACATGGGTTTTCAAAAAGGGCTCCAAATAATTCAGCCCGGCGGCCAGCTTTCATTATGCGGGGCAAACTTCTCTTACACAGGAATACGTCAGATCTGCGGTGCGCCGATATTCCATACCTGTCTGCTGTTCTCTCCCAGGCCTATCATATGATCCGCCAGGCGGCACATCAGCCGGGCTTTTTCCTTCTGTACGCCCGGATCGTCCCAGAGATTATATTTTTCGTGAGGGTCATTGGACAGATCATAAAATTCCCCATAATCCCTGTTCTGATAGTAAATCAGCTTATAATGGCTGTCCCGTATGGCACGGATATCCCTGGCTTCCATATAGATATCCTCCCACAGCTCCTTTCCGTCCCCCTGATAGAACTGGGTCAGGCTGCGGGGCGAAATATTTTCCGGCACCGGCAGGCCTGCCG
>NZ_KE992743.1:26457-36501 GCF_000466465.2 Clostridium sp. KLE 1755 | reverse complement strand
AGGCCTGCCGCCGTCAGGAAGGTAGCTGCGATTTCCACAGAGCTGATAAAGGAATCTTCCGGATACCCCTTAAAATCCGCAACAGGCGGCTTGAGCAGGAACGGGACTCTCATCAGCGCCTCCGAACAGTACTGAGCCTTGGTAGCCACACCGAAATCGCCCATGTATTCCCCGTGATCCGAGGTGAACAGAATCAGGGTATCCTCATACATGCCGCGTTTTTTCAGCGTATCCAGCACTTCTCCGATTTTTCTGTCAATCAGCGTCATTTTAGCGTAATAGGCCTTTTTCATCAAACGGATATCCTCCGCCGTCAGCCCGTCCGGCGAAGTATGGTTTTTCAGATCCAGCTGTCCGAACTTTTTCGCGATGTCCAGATAATGGGGCGGTTTATTAAAAATATCCCTGATATTGGTATCCGGAAGCTCCATTTCCTCCTCATGATATCCTTCCGCATCCGGCAGTCCGATGCCGTCAAAGGGCATATGCGGCCCCGGGAAGGAAAGCGTCAGGAACCAGGGGCGATCCGCCGGAGCTTCCTTTTCCAGCCACTGCTTACCCCTGGTGCCGATATAGGAATCCACATGGTATTTTTCATCCGCAAAGAACTCATAAATACCCTTATCATTAATCTGGCGGTAAAGCTGGCTCCCTTCCGTAAATCCATTTTCCATCAGATAGGTTACATAGCTTGACACCCGGTCGGACACCGTTTTATTTGCAGGCTGTCCGAAATAGCCCTCAGTTATCTTATCGCTGATTACCTCTGGCGGAAAATGCTCATCCACGATATCCTCATAATCGTATCCCTTCTCTATTTTGGATTTCCAGAAATGCTGCTTACCGATAACCGCCGTATAATAGCCCCCGTCCCTCAGAAGCTTCATAAAAGTGGTTTCCTTTTCCGGCAGGAAACTCATATAGCCCGGCACGCCGCACTGGGAAGGGTATCTCCCCGTAAAAATAGCCGCCCTGGCCGGAATGCAGGACGGATTGGCGGTATAAGCGTTCAGAAAGCATACGCTCTCCCTTGCCATCGCATCCAGATGAGGCGTCAGGACCTGCGGATTTACATACCCCACCGCATCATAACGCTGCTCGTCGGTCATCAGGAACAAAATATTCGGTCTTTTTTTCATCATCCTTCTCCTTATTCTTTTCTATATTCGCTGTCTTTCATCTGCAGCCTGTATTAATTCCTGCGGCCTGTCCTTACCGGAAAATCCGCAGGGGTAGGAAAGCATGACACGCGTCCCCTCTCCCAGGATGCTTTCAATGGTAATGCCGTACTCCTCTCCGTAATACAATCTAAGCCGGTCATGGATATTTTTCAGCCCCACGTTCCCGTTTTCCGCGCCGTCGCGGCCTCCGGGAGGCTCCGCCAGCTTCCGCCTCACCTCTTCCAGCCTGGCCGGCTCCATTCCCACGCCATCATCTTCTACCTCGGCAAAAATAATATCCTCACGGCGGCGGATTTTCACGGAAATACAGCCTCCGCTCCCGCCTCTGCCCAGTCCATGGGAAATGGCATTTTCCACAATCGGCTGCAGGCATACCCTGATGATCTCCTCTTCCAGCAGTTCCTCCGGCACATCCACCAGACAGTCAATCCCGCCGCCGAAACGGGCATTTACGATTTTCATATAATTCTTAAGATTGCGCAGCTCCTCACCAATGGTGACGCCAAATCCCGGGCTGTGGGCAGCATAGCGGAACATGCCCGACAGGGCCACAATTACCTCGGATACCTGATACGCCCCGTAAATCTCCGACATGCTCTTTATCATATCCAGCGTATTGTACAGGAAATGAGGGTTGATCTGCATCTGCAGCGCCTTGATGGCGGCCTCGTTTTCCTTCAGCTGTGTCGTATAAACCTGATTGATCAGGCGGTCAATCTCCCCTGCCATATCATTAAAGGCCACACACATGTCCCCCAGCTCGTCATGGGTTTCCACCTGCGCCCGCACCTTGAAATCCCCTTCACGCACCTGCAAAAGGCTTTCCCGCAGCCTTTTGACCGGACGCACGATGGTTCTGGAAAAAAACAGGCTGGCTGCCAGAATAACGATGCCCGTCAGCCAGATAAAGGTCCCCGTCAGGCGGCTGAGCGCCCTTACATTCTCCTCCAGCCGTTCCAGCGTATCATAGAAAACGATGTGGATTCCCAGGTTTTCGATTCCATATTCCCATTTTACCAGACCCTTTCTGCCAGGCATCCGATCCTTCTGCGTAAGAAGCTGCGCGGTGTTTTCCATCTGCTCCAGCTCACCGTTTTTTGCATCAAAGCTGGTATAGAGAACCTTCTCTCCTTCCCGGATCAATATCCGGGTTTCCAGGACGGTGCCCAGCTCCGCAAACAGCTCATCGAATTTATTCCCGTCAAATACGATATACAGTATGCCCAGCGTCCCCTTGCGCGGGTCGGTATCATTCACCCTGCGGATATACACATATTTCCCGCTCCTGGATGAATCCAGTGACTCAATTGGCACCAGCACATGGTTTTTATAACGGTTGAGGGCAATCCTGTCGTCATACTGAAAGGGAATGACGTCCATATAGCCGCTGGAATTCATAATGTCCAGGTTGTCGCCATTGTGTCTGAGAAAAGTGACCTGATCCACATCGTCCAGGATATGGAACAGATCCAGATTCACCCGCACCTTCTTTTCCAGGAGCTGGCGGGCATTGTAATTATCAAGCGGCCCCACCGCGCCCCTGACAATGGCCTGTACGTCATTATCATAAAAAAGGTTGGAAATATACTCTATCTTTGTCAGATAATCCTCCAGCAGTATGGCCGTATTTTTTTCCGCCAGCTGGTTCAGCACCACGGCGTCCGACCGCAGCTTTTCGGAATATCTGGAATTGATGTAAAAATAAACAAGGCAGAGCGGAATCAGGGAAACGATCAGGAAGCACAGACACAGCTTCCTGTTCAGCCTGCTGCCAATCCATTTTTTCACATTTCCACCTCCCTGCCCGTTCCGTCTCTGCGCATCCGTTCCCGGTACTCCGTCGGCTTCATCCCCATAACGGAAGAAAAAACCCTGCTGAAATATTTTGCCTCCCTGAAGCCTACCCTGCTGCTGACAGCCGCCACCGGAAGCGCCGTATTTTCCAAAAGCGCCCTGGCCTGCTCCATGCGCACCGCCGTAAGGTAATCAATGAAATTACAGCCTGTCTCATCCTTGAATTTCTTGCTGAAATAGCTGGGATTCACGCCGTATTCATCCGCAATCTGCCCCAGGCTTAAATCCTGGGCATATTTTTCCCGAATCAGCAGCAATACCTTTCTCACAATATCGGAAACCGCCAGATATTCGTCCTCCTTCAGACAGGAAATCACCTTCCGGGTATAATCCTCAAACCGTTTACAGATGGACCGGATGCTGTAATGGTTCTTAATCCGGACGGACAGCTCATAGCCTTCTTCCATAAGGCTCAGATATTCCGTATCATTTTCCTTGCCGTAGCAGTCGTTGAGAAGCTTGATCACATCTCCTGTCAGGACAAAATAAAAATTCAGGCAGCCCGTCAGATCATAATCCCGCCTGACAAAAAGCTCCGCGCTCAGCCGGGAGCATTCCTCCAGCAGCGGCAGGCTCCGTGTCTGTATGGCGGAAAGGAATTCCGCATGCAGCTCCGACTCGGAAGGTATATGCTCCAGGGAGCGCAGCTTCTCCTCCCCTTCCTCCTCCAGATTCCCAATCAGCGCCTGCTTCGCTTCCTCCACAGCACAGTCCAGCCTGCTAAAATCATCGTGCGCCCTGCTCAGGCCGAATTCATATCTGTGCAAAATGCTTGCCAGCGCCGTCTCATTCACCGCAAAGCCTTCCGGGTGCTCAATTCCCGTGATCAGAATTGCCCAGGTAAAACGGTCTCTCTGGTGCAGGAATATCCGTTTTCCCGGACAGGCCTCCTCCATCTTTCTGCGCAGCGGTTCCCGGCTCAGCGCGGACTGCTCCAGCTGGCCTGTCTGAAGCAGGCCCAGTCTGTAAAAACCCGGATTTTCCTTTCTGCGCACAAAAAGCTCCGCCAGCTTTTCCTTGAGATCACTCTCCGGATTCTTCAGATATTCTGCCAGAACCACCTCCACGGTCCCTGCAAAATCGCTTGTTTCGCTTTCCCGCTGACGCTGCTCCTCCTCCAGAAGCCCTATGGCTTTTTCCACCGCCTCGTAGACCTTTTCCCGCTCCAGCGGCTTTAACAGATAGGCAAGCACATCCAGCTCGATGGCCTGCCTGGCATATTCAAATTCATCATAGCCTGAAATAATGATCGTTTTCGGCTTTTTCCTGCCCGATTCCTCCAGCTCCTTCAGCAGCGCAAGCCCGCTGGCCACCGGCATGTTGATATCGGTGATAAGGATATCGATCTGATCGGACTTCAGTTTTTCCAGCGCTTCTCCGCCGTTTTTACTGATTCCGGCCAGCTTTATGTCATAAGGGCTTTTAGCCAGCACATCTGCCAGCCATCGTCCCACCCAGTATTCGTCATCCGCAATCAATACCCTGTACATGAAAAAGCCCCCCTTACTGCCATTCTATCATCAGCGGGAAAGAGCCGCAAGAAATATTCCTGCGGCCCTTTCCCATCTGCCGGAAATCCCGGGATCCGGCTCCCCGCTTTTCTTTATTCTTTAATTCAATTTCAGGTTATTCTCTATCTGTGTATTCAGATCCTTAACCGCATTATCCACGGAATCCCCTGCCGCAATGTTGGCAGCATAGGTACGGGCATCCGCCCAGGGGCTGACCACTGCGGTATTGAAAGCGGAATCCACCCAGGGAACCATTCTGGCTGCCGCAAGACGCTCTGCCGCAGGCTCCACCACCGCATTGTCGGTGCTCTTGCCGTCTACGCGGGGGTTAAAGCTGTTCTGGCTTGCCACGTATGCATTCATGCTGTCCAGGCTGGTGAAGAATTCCACAAATTTTCTGGCCGCTTCTTTTTTCTCGGAAGCGCTGTTGATGCAGACACGGACGCCGGCATTAATCAGAATCAGGGAATCCTCATCCTGTACCGGGATGCCGCCCAATGTATAGTTCATATCCGGCGCGGCGTTCTCCAGACCTGCCACAAACCAGCTACCGCCCGGCATAAAGCCCGCTTCCCCTTTTGCAAATTCTGCAATATCATCCTGGCCCGGCGCATATACAAGCGCCTTGCTTCCGTCCATATAGCCCTTGGAAATCAGTTCCTCCACCACTTCATAGCCAGGTCTCATGACATCACCGAACATCAGCTCGCCGGTATTCATTTTAGCGATCTGCTCCATCTTATCCGGCGCCTGGTATACGGGGTCAAGGCTCTTTGCAATGGAAAAAATCGCCATGGCCGTCCCGTCCTTTGCGCCTGCCACGATGGGTGTCTTTCCTGCATCCTTCAGAATCTGGCAGTCTTCCAGGAACTCCTTGTAATTCTCAGGCGCCTTTTCAATTCCCACTTCATTCAGCACATCCATATTGGAGAACATGCCGAACACTGCAATTTCCATGCCCAGCCCGGGGATGCTGTCGTTGATTGTAAGCAGATCCTTTACCAGGCCGCTGTAATTTGCCACCACAGGCATATCCGTCAGATCCTCCACATAGCCTGCCTCCTGCATCTGGGGAAGGTAGTTGGGATTGGCAAAAAAAACATCATCGCCCTGGCCCGATGCCAGTCTGGCTGTCAAAACATCCTGATAACCGCCCGCATTGCTGATGCCTTCATAAACCACATGAATATCCGGGTTTTCCTTGTTGAACTGTTCGATTAAAGTTGGAATCGCGCCTTCCTCCGCACCGGTTTTGAAGCCGAATACCTTCAGCTCCGTTACCTCCCCCGTGCTTTCTGCGGGAGCCTGGCTTTCTTCCTGGGAAGCTTCTTTGGATGCTTCCGTGGTCTGCGCTGCATCCGGCTGTGCCGCGCTTTCCGCCGCAGGAGCTGAAGTCTTCTGTCCGCAGGCCGCCAGCAGGGATACCGTCATCACCGCCGCCATCATCAATGCTGTTTTTTTCTTTTTCATTCTGTTTCCTCCTTTTTCTTCTATATTTACCCCTTCACAGCTCCGCTGAGCATTCCCGAAATGATCTGCTTCTGTAAAATGAAGTATACAATCATCAGCGGCAGAATGACAAGCGTGGTGGCTGCAAACAGGATGTTCCACTGTACCGACAGGTCCCCTTTAAAGAAAAATACCGTAAGCGGCAGGGTCCTGGATTTTTCCCCCTGAGACAACAGCAGGGGATACATAAAGTTGTTCCAGACGCGCAGGGCAATTACAATAAGCAGCGTCACCATGGGCGGCTTAAGCAACGGAAAAACCACCTTCAGGAAGGTTTTCATCGGCCCCGCCCCGTCAATATAGGCCGCTTCCTCCAAAGTCACCGGGACCGTATTCACAAAGCCGCTGAAGAAAAACACAGCGTAGGCTGCATTGGCCCCGGTAAAAGCCAGAATCAGCCCGAATATGCTGTTGGCCACATGGAGCTTCTGCATCCACAGCACCAGAGGCACCATGGCCACCTGCTGCGGCAGCGCAAGCCCCATGAGGAAAAGGGCGTTCAGGATAAGGAAAAATTTCTTCCCTCGTTTTGCCCGCAGAATGGCGTAGGCTCCGCAGGCCCCTAAAAATGTGGTCAGCAGTCCGCTGCAGATGGTGAGCACCGTGGAATTGAACAATGCCCTCCCATACTTCATCTTCTCCGCGGCCAGCCTGTAATTTTCAAAGGCGAAGCTGGTTTTCAGGCTCAGCGGCTCTTTCGCCAGCAGCACGTCGTCCTTTAAGGACACAAGCACCATCATGATGACCGGATAAAAAACCAGGATACACACCGCCGCCATGAACAGAGTGAATATGACGCGTCTGATTTCTTTCTTTTTCATCCGTAAACCGCCTCCTCCCGTTTTTTCAGGATTCCGATAAGGCCCTGCCCGAAAACAACGATGACAACGGTCAGCAGCACCGTCAGCGCCGAAGCGTATCCGTGCAGCCCGCGGTTCATATTCACCACCACATAGGTTCCCACAGTTTCCGTGGAATTGAGCGGCCCGCCGTTGGTCATGGCATAAACGATATCGAATACCTTCAGCGACTGGGTGAACGCCAGCGTGATATTAATGGTCGTGGCAGGCGCCAGCATGGGCAGGATAATCCGTTTGAATTTCTGCCACCGGGAAGCCCCGTCGATGTCCGCCGCCTCCAGAATGTCAGAAGAAATACTCTGCAGGTTGGACATGTAAATCGTGGCGGAATAACCGATCCACATCCATACATGGGCAACGATAACGCATATCAGGGCCGTTTTCCTGTTGCCCAGCCAGGTGATATCCGTCCCCAGCAGTTTGTTTAAAATGCCGTCCGGCATGTAGATGAACTGCCAGATAAAAGCGACTACAATCGGCGACAGCATGCACGGCGCGAAGACCAGCATCCTCATGAAGCCCTGCAGCTTCAGTTTGGAATTCAGCGCCAGCGCAAACAGGATTGCAAAAAAATTCTGCAGCACCGTGGCTCCCAGCGCGAATAAAAAGGTATTGACCATCGCCTTGCGGAACACTCTGTCATGAAACGCCACATCGTAATTTTTCAGTCCCATCCATTTGAAGTCCAGGCTGATGCCGTTGAAATTCGTCAGGCTGAAAAACATACTGGACACTACCGGCAGCGCAAAAAACAGGATATACACCACCAGAATCGGAGACAGCAGAAGCAGATAAAAGTAAAAATTATGATAGGTCAGCTTCTTTTTCATTTCCCCACTCTCCTTCCCTTTGTTACTCTTAGTATAAAAAATGGGAAGGTATAAAAAAACTCCACATTTCTTATTTTCAGGGGGAGATTTTTTCCTTCCAGCCTCCGGCTTCCCCCTGGATGCCCTCTTCCTGTTTTTTCCTCTTTACAGAACATACGTTCTGTCCTATAATTTTCTCATGAAACAGATTATATTTCATGTAGATGTAAACAACGCGTACCTCTCCTGGGAAGCGGTTTACCGGCTGAAGCACCTGGGAGGGAGCGTGGATCTGCGGGAGCAGATCTGTGCGGTGGGCGGGGATTCCAGCAAACGGCACGGCATCATTCTGGCCAAATCCCTTCCTGCCAAGGCCTGCGGCATCCAGACCGGGGAAAGCCTGATGGAGGCCAGGCAGAAATGCCCCGGCCTGCTGATCGTCCCGCCCCACTACCGGCTCTACTCCCAGTGCTCCAATGCATTTATGGAAATCCTGCGGGAATATACGCCCGATGTGGAGCAATACAGTATTGATGAGGCATTTATGGACATGAGCGGCACCGGGCAGCTCTGGGGTGAGCCGCATTCCACGGCGGACGCTATCCGGGAACGGATCGAACGGGAGCTTGGCTTCACCGTAAATATCGGCATTTCTGAAAATAAGCTGCTGGCCAAAATGGCCTCTGACTTTCGCAAGCCCAACCGGACCCATACCCTTTTCCCGGAAGAAATCCCCCGGAAAATGTGGCCTCTTCCGGTCACCGACCTTTTTTTCGTAGGCCGCTCCACCTTTCCAAAGCTGCGCAGGCTGGGAATCTCCACCATCGGCGACCTGGCCCATACGGATCGTAAGCTTCTGCGGGCGCATCTGAAGTCCTACGGAGAGGTGATCTGGAATTATGCCAACGGATGGGATACCGCAATGGTGGAAAGCATCGCTCCCGCCAACAAAGGCTACGGCAACTCCACCACTATCGCTTTTGACATCTGCGGGGAGACGCCCGCCGCCATGGTGCTCCTTTCCCTGGCGGAAACCGTGGGCGCACGGATGCGCAGGGATGCGGTGAAAATTGAGGTGGTAGCTGTGAGCATCAAATATTCCGATTTTTCTTCCTGCTCCCACCAAAGGACGCTGCCTGCATCCACCAACATTACCAACGAAATTTACCATACTGCGCTGGAGCTGTTCCGGGAAACCTGGGACGGCATCACCCCCATCCGGCATCTGGGCATCCATACCGGCCGGGTGAAAGATCAGCCGGACTGCCGTCAGCTCCACCTGGCGGATCTGGACTGCTCTCCCCTCTACCGGGAACGGGAACCAGGCTTTGAAAAGCTGGAGCTTGCCGATACCATGGCGGACAGCATCCGCGCCCGCTACGGCATTGATTCACTCAAGCGCGCTGTTTTCGTAAAACAGGCCGCCATGGTGGATCACATGTCCGGCGGCATTACCAGGGATAAAATGGATGTGGATTACAGCAGGGAGACGGTTCTGTAGCTTTGCTTTCTGCTGCTCTGCGGCCTGAGTCTGCGGTTATGGGGAATTGAGGTTATGGAGATTGAGGCTATGGGAATTGAGGATGAAAAAAACTGCATTTTGGGACTGCGTTTTGGAAGCTGACAAGACAGATTTTTTCTGCGACAGACTGACTCTTTCATATAAATATGCTGTAAGATTTAACGGGAAGAAAGGAGGCGATTGGGTTGCTCATTCATACGGATAAAGATATCAATTATAATTCCGAGGCGGAATGGAAGCCCAAAAGAAACCGGAAGGAGATCGCCTGCTGCAGCTGGACGACCGCTTCCGGCCAGGTAACGCCTATTCTGTTCAAAATGCAGGATGAGGACGGCATCATACGCACCTTTGACAAAATCCATGTAAATCATTCTGAAAAAAAGCTCTATGCAGGAATTCCGTCCTATGAATTTGACTGCGACATCTTTGTAAACGGACTGCTTGTGAAGGTGCTGCTCCAATACTTCCCAGAGGACTGCCGCTGGACGTTATGCGAGACGGGGTAGAAGGGCTTTTGCGGCCGCCGGAAGGGAACAGAGAGCGGGGCAGAGACTTGGGAGGGGAAGCGGCGGCGTCCGGCCCGGGGGGAAAGGGGGCAGTTCCTGATTCGATTTCAAAAATGGGATAGTTCTAACAGCGTCATATCGTCTTTTTATGGCCCAACTGCTTGAAACTCCTCGCTTCGCTCGTCAGACAAAGCAGTTGAGGGCGGCCATAAAAAGGCGGTATGACGCTGTAAGAACTATCACCATTTTTTCGGACAAATCTGGAACTGCCCCCTTTCCCCCCGGGCCGGAC
>NZ_KE992743.1:18354-26357 GCF_000466465.2 Clostridium sp. KLE 1755 | reverse complement strand
CCTCCCAAGTCTCTGCCCCGCTCTCTGTTCTTCTGGGGGACGCAAAAGTTTCTACCGCCTATAATAACAAGATAGTATTGCCCGGTTGGATGCTTTATTGGGTATCGGTTTTATGGTGGGATGCGTGTCAATCAAATAGCGACAGCTGGCCTTTTAGTTCTTTTTCCAGAGGGGCAGGGCGTTTATGGAGGAGGAAGTCGGTGGCATTATCGTCGAAAAGCCAGGTTTGTACCTCCTGGGGGCTTAGTATAAGGGGCATACGGGGATGGACGGAGCTTGTGGAGGGATTGGCCTGTGTGGTAAGGATGACAAAGCGGTCCCCGTCCTCATAGTGTCGGTAAAAACCGGCGAAAAGAAGGACATGGCGATCCGGCGCCCTGAAAAAATATTTATCTTTTTGTTCCGACCATTCATAGAAGCCGGTTGCGGGTATGATGCATCGTCTTTGCTTTACGCTTTCCCGGAAGGTTTTCTTTTCCAGAGCAGTTTCGCTGCGGGCGTTGAAAATGACTCCTTTATTACTGTAGGAAGGGAATCCCCAGGTAAATTCCCCGGCGGTCAGCTGATCGCTTTGCTCACTGCCGGCAAGGATAACCGGGGCTTTGGCAGACGGATAAACGTCCCGCTCTTTGCAGGAAGCAAGAAGTGCATCGTCTATCTGGCGGATCAGTTTTTCAATTTCTTTTGCGGTTTCGTCATTGATATAGTATCTTCCACACATTCTTTGTTCTCCGTTTTCTAACTGTTCAATACCTTCACAGTTATTGCAAAAATCCATCCTAAATCGCCTTCAGCGATGGGCTTTTTGCACTCCTGAATCACTTTCTTACGGTCTGTGCAGTAAATACACAGACCTGTTGGACAGTTACCCGTTTTCTTACTAAGTTTCCCATAATTCCTTTCTTTTATTCCTCTGCAAACTCCATGGCGCAGAAGGCTTTCAGGAATTCTTTGGCGCCATAGCCCTCAAATTCTATTTCCATCATGGCATCGTCCTCCCGGATAACTGTGCCGCGGCCATATTTTCTGTGGATTACGGTTCTTGGCTGTATTATTTCTTTTCCGGCAGGCTGCGGCTGCGAGGTTTCCTCCGGCAACTCCGGTAAATCTGCTTCCAGCGTCTCTTCTGCCCTGCTTTGCCTGGCTTCGATTTCCTGCCGTACCATTTTTCTCAGCTCCTGCAAATTTCCCTGCGCCGGATCCGCTGTTTCTTCCTGAATCAGTTCAGGCGGAATCATGCGGATAAAACGGCTTTCTCCCGGTATGACGCGGTTGTCCGGATTGGTATAATAGGAAAGCTCCAGGAAATCCTTTGCCCTGGTCATTCCCACAAAAAAGAGCCTTCTTTCCTCGTCCTCTTCCTCAAAGCCCGCGGTCCGCAGCGGAATCAGCCCATAATTCACCCCGATGATAAAGCAAAAGGAAAATTCCAGTCCCTTGGAGGCATGGAGTGTCATGAGCTTTACCCTTCCGTCTTCTTCCTTCGTTTCCTGCTCCGGAAGACCGTAAAGCACCGCATCATTTAAAAAGCTCCGCAAGCGGTCCGGCAGATTTTCCCCCTCTGAGGGCTGCTGCCGGAATAAGGATTCCAGCATGGCAAGGATCCTTCCCTTATCCTTCTGAAAAGATGCAGAGGTGGGATGCAGATATCCATCCAGGGAAAAGTAATCATACAGCGCTTGCGGGCTGTCAAGCGACGGGCAGCATTCCGAAAAGGCCAGCATCCTTTCATATAATGGCAGCTTCAGATCTTTCTCCCCATGAAGCACTGCCGCAGCCGTTTTTTCCGTGATCGGCTTTCCATTCCTGCGTTCTCCGTATTCTTTATGGCTAAGGGCATAGATCCCCGCCGGATAATCCTCCCGGCTGAGGGAAAACCGTAGCACCTGGAGCAGCCAGTATTGTACAGGACAGTCCCGGAGCGTGTGCTTCACCGAAACCTGAAATGGAATTCCTTCCCTGGCAAATACCTCCTCCAATACACCGGACTGATTCTGGAGACGGTAAAACACCGCAATCTGTCCCGGAGAAATGCCGCTGCCTAGCAGTTCTTTAATCCGATCCGCCAGATAACAGGCCTCCTGGAAGGGATCGTAGTGTTTCTTTACCACGATTTTGCTTCCCCGCTCCCTGTTTCCTGTAAGACTGCTGCCATACTGGGAAAATACGGACGCCGCTTCCAGAATGGAGGCGCTGGAACGGTAGTTTACCGGCAGGGACAGCTCCGTGGCCTGATATTCTGTGCGCAGTGTATAAAAAACATTACAGGCGCTTCCTCTCCAGCTGTAAATCACCTGGTTGGGATCACCCACGGCAAACAGCCTGGCTCCCTTATCAAGCAGTCTCCTCACCAGCGCAAGCTGCCATGCGTCGCAGTCCTGCACCTCGTCGATAATTACCCAGGCAGGCCTCCATTCCACTTCGGCAAGCAAAGCTTCCGTATTCCGGATAAGGTCGGCAAAGGTCATCCGGTTGCGCGCCCGCTTCTCTTCCTTCATAGCCTGCAGCAAAACCGGCATATCATCCTGAATCCGCCTTCCGGGAGGGGAGGGCAGTTTTTCCCGGCCATTTTCTGACGGCACAGCTTCCTCATCCTCCTGCTCAAGACGCTTCTTCAGCCGGTTCCGGTATTTGATCTGCAGCTTTCTGTCCTGGATCAGGCGCAGCGCCATATCCAGCTCCTCTTCCGGGTCCATCACCAGAAAATCCGGCGTATAGCCCAGCTGCTGCACCGGAAGCCTTTCGCGCAGAAGCTGGAGGGCCACGCTGTGGAAGGTCCCAAAATAACGCATCTGCACAAGCTCACCCTGATCACGTATAGCGCCCAGACGTTCCCTGATCTCCCCGGCCGCTTTGTTGGTAAAGGTGAGAACCACCATATCCTCACAATTCACCCCGCAGGCCTCGTGCAGGTACTTCACCTTGGCTGTAAGCACCGTGGTCTTGCCGCTTCCCACATTGGCGTTGACAAGGCAGGCGCTGCTGTCGTTAAACACCGCCTTTCTCTGATATTCATTCAATTCTGCCGGCAATACTTGTTCCTGCATGAAAATCCTTCCTGTCTGACCGTTCGTATTTTAAAAAACTAAAAGTATAAAAATATTATGTATTTCACAAATTAACAGGTTGAATTATTATCACCCGTATTCTTTTTATGCCATTTCCGGGTTCTCTTCTGAAAGCTTTCTCAAAGGCCGGAACATTTTTTATAATATTGCCCTGATCATATATAAACATAAATAATGTATTTACCGGATAATGAAAAGCATCGGCTCCCAATTGCTCCGTAAGCTCCTTTTCTGTCATATGTTTCCTTGTACATTTGATTTCAATCGCAATATTATTGTGGCCTAAATAAATATCTGTCCTTACTCCGCCATATCCATTATCCGCATTAACTTCTGTTCTGGCTTCCGGAAAAACAGGGACTATAAGCGAATAAAGGATTCTTTGGACATCATATTCATTACCAATGATAATTTTATCTAAATCCGCTTTTTTTATGGTACCGCTTCCATGCACATCCATACGATACATGGCTTTAATATGCATATAAAAATTTGACAGTATTTTCTCAAGAATCAAAAGTTCTGTACCTTCAGAAAATTCATCGTTCTCCGTAGCATCTATCATTTCCAAAATATGATTTGTTTCTTCCACCGCCCGTCTTAAAGAAACCATGCTATCTTCCGTTGAATACTCATTTTCATGAAAATGAAGCTTTACATTCAGAATTTCCTGTGTTTCTTCAGACAATCTGCAAAAAGCCGCCGTCCTTCTCACTTCCTGACTCCATGAGAAAAATTCTTCCTTCGCTTTGTTATAATCTGAACATTCCGTAAGCGCTGTCCCCTGTTGTATTAATTTCTGTATTAACATACCCACTCCTAAATAAATGCCCAGCGGATATAAAACAAAAAGAGATTATCCTGTATATGCATAATGTCATCCTTCCATTCCATTACCTGATACAGTGCACCCAAATTGTTTAAAATATCCTGCCACTTTTTTAATGTATCCTTTACCTTTTCCCTGCCTATTTTAGAATTCACAAGATTATTCTGAATCCGCTCCGTTAACTCCGCCAGCTCAATTTCCACAAGCGGAGGATTATCTGCCAGAACCTTGAGGATAAGGCCGTAGATATCCCTGTGAGATTGATCCTTCAACTCATACTGCAATCTTTTCTGCCCTCTGGTGGGCGGCCCTGCTTTTAATATCCGTACAACATCCGCATATGGAAGATTTATACAGGTAAACCTGCAGCTCTCTTCTACTACTTCATCCGTAATAACCGGATTATCAGAAGGCAGCAGACCAATATTCAGACAAATAGCCTGCATTAACTGAGGCGAATGAATACTTTCCAGCGCTATCCTCGAAATCAATGCCTCGTCAATCCTGATATTCAGTTCCTTAAAGCCCTTCCGGGCAATTTCCTCCAGTTGTTTCTGCTCCCATGGCTTTATTTCTATTACGGAAATCCTGCCTGCCAGATCCGGATTCAGCCGGATAGCGTCATCTGAACGGTGAGGCAGGGAAATTACCACTGCTTTAAAACCCAGGCGAATTACTTCTTTCAGCTGGCACGCAATATCATATTGAATTTCCGGTGACGCATAGTGAAAATCATCAAGTACAAAAATTTTATCTTTTGCCTTGAAATACTCTATTACCCTATCCTTATTACCTTTGTAATTTTTTTTAACCGTCGTTGATTTCTGTTCCATTTTAGATAAATCAGACTGTTGTTCGCTTACCTGGGCATCCATGGACAAACCGACTTTTCTGCCAAGTATTTCCCAAAAATCCGAAGCTTTAGCAAAATCATTTCCCGACATAGATACAATACGTTCCTGTCCAATCACCCTCTCACACAGTACTGTCTTCCCCGTTTTGGAAGGCCCTATGATATACGTTAAATATCCGTCTATCTTTAAACTCTGCTGTAATCTTTCTTCATAAGTATACTTTGTCTCTACAGACTGTCTTACTACATATGTCAGTTCCGGATATGTCCCCGGTTTAAATACTTTTTGATACCTTTCATCCACCTTTATCACCCCTTTTTATACTTTTATATGTATTATAGCACTTCTATATATCTTTTTATACTATTTCATTTGTATTTACCGCCTGAATAGTACTAAAATTATGTTTATATTACATTTTCTTATAAAAATGAACTTCAATTCCTATCATTTATCAACACTGTATATCTAACAGCGGAATCACATTGATAACAGGCTCCTCATACGGATGAATTTTTTTAACTTCCCTGACCGCAGTCTCCACAATCTCTACCGGGCACCGCACCTCCATCTTCATCTCCGTACCAAAGCAGATTTCCCCGGTTTTTCCGTTAAACGGGCTGCTGCCCGGTAACGGCCGCCAGGATCCCCTTGAGCACTGGAAAGCCATCACATGGTCATAATTTCCGACCCGGCAGGCGCCAATATGCGTCAGCGCATCCCGTATCGGCTCAATATATTCTTCCGGCACATATATTTCCAGCTTTACTTCCGTTACATCAATATTCACTTTTTCCTCCATCAGTTTACACTTGCCGCGCCGCTTCCTTTTTTTCCACTATCCTGCGTCTATATCATCTGGACGCTGCGCAGATTACTTTATTATTTGTAACAGTCCTGTCTGAACCGTTACTATTATTTCTTATTTATATTTCTCATAAGCTTCTCATGGATCCTCAGCCGCTCCTCCGGTGAGGCTTCCTCCTGCGTACGGATATCAAACCGCAGGCCGGCGGGTGCATCCGTATAAAAGCGGAAAATATTCTGAAGGCTGCGGTAATTGCTCTCCTCCAGCACCCAGTCCCGGTAAAAAGCATGGGATGTATACAGTGTCAGCCGGCTGTCCTTCCACTCCACCATGGGAACCGTAGAAAGAAAGGCGGCAAAGGGATCGCCTTTTTTCTGCAGGAAAGCACAGAACTCCTCCCATTTTTCCGCCTGTTCAAGCTCCTTCAGGGTAAAAGGGCTACGGATAAACGGCAGCGGCTCTTTTGTATCCTTGTACATTTTCACAGGCGGCCGGGTTTCCTCTGACAGATTCTTAAGCCCCCACAGCACCAGCCCCTTGTCCAGCCGGTAATCCCCGATGCAGGCCGCGCAGCCTGTTTCACAGGAACAGCCGCCTACCAGCATGATCGCATTCTCAATGATACGGGGCATGCAGTCCGCTATTTTTTCCGCATAGCCCAGGCCGCCCGCATACTGATCATAAAAAAACAACAGGGTATCCATTCCCCCAAAGGGTATCTCCTCCTCTCCGGATAGCTGCGGATCCCATTCCTGCTCTCCCGCCGCATTGGAGGACATGGCCATTCCGATATCCTCCTGCTCCGTCATGGTCACCATCATCGCTGCATTCTTCAGCGCATACATGAGGCCTTCAAAATGGTTGTTGCGGATGATTTTGCCGTTTTCCCGGATCTGCATCAGCCGCCTGTAGGTCCTCGCCACATTGGCGGGTATCCGTATCCAGGTGCTCTCCGTATCAATATCCTTGCAAAGCGGCGCGGGAAGCTGTTCAAAGCCCAGGCTCTGATGATTATGGAACTGCAGCTTCCGGTACATGGTCACGATCGTATTTACATTCACATCCCCGAACACGATTTTTGTCCGTTTATATTCCGATTCCCTGACGCTGTGCAGTATCCGGATTTCCGAAGCAGAGACCGGCATGGTATAAAAGTTACCCTGAAAGGGCGCCGCCAGGGCGGTATGGGTCTCCGGATCCAGCTGCGTCACCTGATACTGGACGCCGTCATGAAGGTAAACCGCTCCCTCATGGAGTTCCCGGAAGGCCTGCATTTCATCCATTTCCGTAATTTCCCTTCCGTTGTCCTTAAGGATAAGCTTGTACCTGATCTTATCAATATTGCGCAGGCTGAAATCCCCTGCGGGAAATGCGCTGCCTGACCAGGCAAATTTCCCATTCTGCCCGTTCAGCTCCTTTACCTTCAGCAGCACAGGAATCGTCTCCCCCAGATCCGGGAACACGGAAATGTCATCCAGCGTCAGCGGAAGCTCCGCGGCGGCGGCCCGGATGTGCGCCAGCTCAATAAAAAGATTGTTTTTATCCACGATTGCATTTTCGCTCGCCCCGGAAAACAGCCAGTCCGGGTTCACAGCCACGTACTGGTCAAAGGGCAAATTCTCCAGAATCAGGTAATTACAGCAGGGCTTCCCGTTCCTTCCCGCGCGGCCCGTCTGCTGCCAGAAGGAAGCCCTCGTTCCCGGATACCCTACCAGCACCGTAGTCTCTACTTTACCGATATCGATGCCAAGCTCCAGCGCGTTGGTGGATATCAGGCCAGTGAGCGCGCCGGATATCATTTTATTTTCGATTTCCTTACGCTCCGCAGGCGTATAGCCGCCCCGGTAGCCGGATATCCGATTCGCCAGAGAGGCAAAGCAGCCTTCCCCTTCCAGAATATCCGAAGCCTCCTTCAGCACCACCTCCACGTTTCTCCTCGATTTGGCAAACGCTATGAAGCTCCTGTTCTCCTCCACCAGCCGCACTATCACCTGGGAGGCCACCGCCGCTGAGGGCACCTGCCCATAGTCCTTTCCGTCCTTCCCCTTGATCTTGGGCGGCTGGAGGAATCTGTATGTTCTCGCTCCCGCAGGAGATCCGTCCCTGGAAATCCGCGAAAATTCCTGCCCGCATATTTCCGACGCCAGCTCCACCGGATTGGCGATGGTGGCGGAACTGCACAAAAACTGCGGCGCGCTCCTGTAGTATCTGCAAATCCGCGAAAGACGCCTGAACACGTTTGCCAGATGGGAGCCGAAGGCGCCTCTGTAGGTGTGCAGCTCATCAATGACCACATATTTTAAATTGGAAAAAATAAAATCAAAGCCATACCTGCTGTGGTTAGGCAGAAACGCGCCGTTGAGCATTTCCGGATTGGTCAGTATCAGATTGGCATTCTTCCGGATCCGGCTCCGCTCGCTGGCCGGCGTATCCCCGTCATAGAC